>JBEEGB010000057.1:0-7074 GCA_041166585.1 Acidimicrobiaceae bacterium | reverse complement strand
CACCCTCGCGGTCGCCTGCCGCCTGTCGCGCCCGGATCTCGGTGACGTCGTCGCCGAAGCCGGCGCGCTCGAAGTTGCGGGCGTACGAGTCGACGACCGCGTACGACCACAGGTCGCGCCGCGCGTTCTCGATGCCGTCGGCTCGTTCGCACACCCCGACGTGCACGTACGCGTAGACCGTCGCATCACCGCCCTTTCGGATCTGGTCGACCGACCACGGGATGTGCGACGCCGGCAGGTAGTTGAGCAGCACGCCGTCGGCCAGCTCGCCGGCCATCTGCAGCATCGCCGGGTTGAGCGCGCCGACCACCACCTTCGGGCGCTTGTCGCCGAGGCGGATGCCGAGCCGGAACTTGTTGCACTCGTAGAAGTCGCCCTTGAACGTCACGCTCTCGCCGGTCAGCAGCTCCTTGAGCAGCGTGACGTACTCCCGCGTGCGAGCCAGTGGCCGGTCGCCGTACGGCACGCCGTGCCAGCGCGACGTCACCACCGGCGACGAGATGCCGACGCCGAGCATGATGTCCGCGTCCGGGTGCAGCGCTTGCAGCGTCGCGCCCGCCATCGCCACCACCATCGGCGTGCGCAGCTGCAACGCGACCACGCCGGTGCCGAGCCCGAGCGACGGTGCGGCGGCGCCCGCGGCAGCCAGGATCGAGAACGCCTCCGGGCCGGTCGTCTCCGCGGTCCAGAACGACCGGTAGCCGAGCTCCTCAGCCCGCCGCGCCATCTCCGGCGCCAGCTGAGGCCCGAGGTTCATGACGCTGGCAAACGTGACACCCATCTTGACGCTCATGCGCCGGGAACCTACTCACCCCACTCCGAATGTTGGATGCGAACGTTGCGGATTGCGCAACGTTCGCTCCGAAGTTCGGGACGTCAGGGTCAGAACGAGCCGGTGCGGGTGAGGGTGTAGTCGGACGCAGAGCGGTCGGAGCCGATGCTCGTCACCCGCGCCACCAACGTGCCGGAGTCGTCGCCGAGGCAGCTCGGGTCACCGATCCGCGTCGCGCCGGGCTGTCCGTCGGCGCTCACCGCGGTGCCGAGCACCTCGCCCTTGCGGAGCACCTCGAGGCGCATGCTCACACCCTTGGGCGCGGTGAGCGTGACGGTGATCGTGCCGTTGCACGTGAGCTGGATGTGATCGCCCACGACGAACGGGTACTCGTCGACGTCATCGGCGGGCACGAGGTTCGCCGCAAGCTCCCCCTCGAGCTGCGTGCCGTCGAGCTGGTCGGGCACGGCCTCGCACCCGTTCGCCAGCACGCGGTCGTAGTCGGCGCGGCCGTCGATGCACGCGACGCCGTCGGTGCCCGGCGCGGCCGGCTGGCCGCAGGGCTGGTAGGGGAGCGTCTCGCACCGCGTCGCCGGCACCCCGGTCGTGGCGGGGGCGGCCGCAGCGCCACTGGTGCGGTCGTCTTGGCGGACGTAGACGGCGGCGGCGGCGAGCGCGGCGACGGCCAACGCTCCGGAGGCTGCGGCGGCCAGCGTGAGCGTCCGCCGCCGGCGCCGCGACGCGAGCGAAGGACCCTGGACCACCGTCCCCTCCGCGCCACCACCTGCGGCAGCGGCCGTGGGTCGGCGCTCGGGCCGTACCGCGAGCAGGGCGCCGACCCTGCGACGCAGCTCGACGGGTAGGTGGCGCGGAAGCGGTTCGACCTTGCCCGAGGCGGCTCGATGCAGGATCACCGCGGGCTCGCCGTGCCCGAAGGGCGGCTCAGCCGTCGCGGCGTAGAAGAGCGTGGCGCCGAGCGAGAACACGTCGCTGGCGGCGGTCGCGGACTCACCTCTCGCTTGCTCGGGAGCGAGGTAGCCGGGTGTCCCGATGACCAGGTTCGGCGCGGTGAGCCCGAGGGTGACGTCACGTGACGAGGCCACACCGAAGTCGGCGAGGTAGGGCCGGCTCTCCGAGTCGAAGAGCACGTTGGCGGGCTTGATGTCACGGTGGACCACGCCCTGGCGGTGCGCCGCGACGAGCGCGCCCAGCAGGTGATCGGCCAGCGCGAGCACCTGATCGGGGGGCAGCGGGCCCCGAGCGGCGACCCGCTCCGCCAGGTTGCCTCCTGCCAGGTAGGGCATCACGAGCAGCACGTCGTCGCCTTCGTCCACGACGTCGAGCAAGGGGACGATCGCCCGGTGCGGCAGCCTGGCCAGCACCTCCGCCTCCCGGCGGATGCGTTGGCGGGCGACATCCATGTCCGCCGCGGTGCCGTGGAGGGCCACCCGCTTGAGCGCCACCTGGGTGCCATCCGCCCCAACGGCGAGGTCCACGACGCCCATCCCGCCCCTGCCCAGCCGGCGGATGACCGTGTATGAGGCAGGCACAGCGGGGAAGGCTAGGGCTCTATGGAACCAGGGCTCATCGCGGGGAGTACACCGACCGACAAGGAACGTGACGCAGTTGCGTCACATCACCTGGGTATGGTTGGCGGGAACACAACCGACCTCCCGGCGTTGGAGAGGCAGATGACCGACACCCGAGACCTCGAGCTGATCACCGAAGCCCTCGCCATCATCGATCGCGGTCTTGGAGACATGCTCCACCGTGAGCTCGTGTCCACCGACGAGGTCGCTGACCTCCTTCTCGACGTCCGGATGCTCCTCGTGGCGCCCCGGGAACCCGCCGCCACCAACTAGTGCGGCACTAGGTCACGCGAAGGCGAGCAGCTCCGCGTAGGAGTCCTCGAGGCATCGCCGCAACAGATCGGGGTCATCGATCGCGGCGACATCGATGTTGCAACCCATGTCGAGCGAACCGCCTGACGACAGCAGCGTGAGGTTGAAGGCGGTGCCGCCGGTCGGTCCCATCGGGTAGTTCGCCTCGATGAGCGCCCCGGCGATGTAGAGGTTGAAGGGCGCGCCCCGCACGTTGGACGTCGCGAAGTCGACGGTCTCGACCTGCTGGCGGGCGAAGCGCACGAGGACGGACGTGGGGAGCACGTTCATGACCCCGGCCAGCGAGCTGGCCAGCCCGATGGCGCGCTCGCCCTTGGTCGTGCCGAGCCGTTCGCGGATCGTGGTCATCCGCGTCTCCGGGTCGAGGTCGCCCGCCGGCAGCAGCACCCGTGTCGGCGTGAACGCGTTGGCGTCGGTCGAGCCCTTGGTGCGCGTGCTCACCGGCATGGTGATGCGCAGCTCGTCCACGTCCGCTCCCTTGGCCCGGTGGTACTTCCCGGCTCCAGCGACCGCGCCGGCGACGAAGAGGTCGTTGATGCTGCCGCCCAGCGCCTTCGCGGCACGCTTCGTGTCGTCGAGCGGCAGGCGCAGCACTTCGAAGCGCCTCCGCAACGAGCGCTCTGTCCAAAGCGACGAGTGGGCCGAGTCGGTGACGGCCATCTGCCGCAGGAGCGACTGCGCGCCGGCCACGACATCGGTCCCCACCGCGGGGATGCGCTCAGGGTGGCGCACCAACGAGGCCGCGCCGCTGAGGGCGCGCCGTGTGACGCCGAGCTGACGGCGCAGGTTGTGGGTCGCGGTCTCGAGGGCCGTCGCGACGAAACCTCCGCCGCCATCCGAGTCCTCGCCCTCGGACGCTCCGTCGGTGCTCGACACGTCCTTGGCCGGCTCCGGTTCGGCCGGAAAGCGCTCGACGTCGAGGAACTCGACCGACATGCGCACGCCGCTCTCGCCGTCCATCACCGTGTGGTGGATCTTCTGGAACAGCGCGGCGCGGCCCCCTTCGAGGCCTTCGATGACGGTGAACTCCCACAGCGGCCGAGTGCGGTCCAACGGGGTGGACGCCAGGAGGCTGGCGAGGTCGAACAGCTGGCGCTCGGTCCCCGGTGCCGGGAGCGCGATGCGCCGGACGTGGTAGTTGATGTCGAACTCGGGATCGTCGTGCCACTCGGGCGGGGCGAGGCGCCCGACCGCAGGCACCACCCGCTGTCGGAGGCGAGGCACCCGGTGCACGGCTGCTGCGAGGCGCCGGCGCAGACCTTCGACGTCCGGCGCCTGATCGAGGACCGTGACGTTGGCGAAGGATGACGCCAGGTAGGGATCCTTCTCGAGGTTCCACATGAGCGCCTCGACATCGCTCATGCGGCGCTCGACGGGGCTCACGCGAGGCTCTGCCATGCCTGTGTCTACCGCAGGAGCGTCACTTGCCACACTTCGAGCTCAGACGCGACGGCCGGCGAACGCGAGCAGCTGGGCCTGCTCGTCGGCGCCGTCAGGTGCCTCGACCTTCGGGCCGAACGCACCGGGAGCGCGCATCACCTCGTCCATCGGCGTGAGCATCGAGAGGACGTTGCTCACCTCGTCCGGATCGAGCCGCTCGTCGAGGCCTGCGGCGCGCGCGAGATCCCACGTGTGCAGCAGCAGGTCCCCCGACAGGAACTTGTCGACGCCCACCTCGAAGGTGGAGTGGCCGAGCTGGCCCTCGTAGGGGAGACCGGCGAACGCGGGGTCGTCCAGCGCGCGCTGGATGGCGTTCCTCGTGGCCGCCCAGGCGCCCTTCGGGTCATCGTCGACCGACGGGATCGGCGGCAGCTCACGACCCACCAGCGAGTAGAAGATCTCCGCGGTCTCGGTCATGTGGCGGACGATGTCGACCGCCGTCCAGCCCTCACACGGCGACGGGCTCGACCAGCGGTCGTCTCGGACAGCATCGACTCGGGCCGTGAAGGATGCCGCCAGCTTGCGGTACCGATCGGCGATCTGGCTCACGCCGACGACGGTACCGCGGTGGTCAGCGGAGGATGGACGTGTGCTTGAACTCGTTCAGCTCGGGCCAGCCGTCGAGCAGGTCGACCGTGCGCTCGATGGTGCTGCGTCCCAGCTCGGCATCGCCCTGCGGGCGGTTCATGAAGCGCACGAACACAGCGTGATCGCCGGAGATGAACGTCGGCACGCCCCACACCTGGTGGCTGGCCACGACGCTCTCGTGCTCGTCGCGCACCTGCTTGAGCACGGTGCCGTCGTCGATCGCAGCGAACACCTCGTCCGCGTCGACCCCGTGCGTCGTGAGCACGTTGCGGACGACCTCAGGGTCCTCCAGGTGGAGGCCTGCGTCGTGCCGGGCGGCGAACAGCGCCTCGTGCACGGCGGGGAATTGCTCCGGGTAGCGATCGCGGACCACAACCCCGGCCTGCAGCGCGAGAAGGCCGGTGTCGCGCTCGGGCTCGTCCCACACATCGACCTCGCCCTCGGCGACGTGCACCTGACCCAGCGAGAACGGCACGAAGCGCACGTCCCAGTCGGCGCCGCCGGCGAGACCGGCGAGCAGGTGCTCATGTGCGTTGCGGGCGAAGGGACAGCGATAGTCCCACGTGACGGCGAAGCTCAAGGGCATGGGTCGGTGAACGCCAGGACCCGTCCGGTTCATTCCGCCTTGGGCCAGATGCGCCGTGCCACCCTGGCCAGCACGACACCGGTGGCGATGCCGGCGACAACGTCGGAAGGGTGGTGGATCTTGACGTAGACGCGGCTGGCGGCCACCACCGCGGCCACGGTGTAGAACAGCGGCCAGAGCGGGTCGTCCTGGCTGAGCACGCCCGCCGCGGTGAACGCCGAGCTGGCGTGCCCACTCGGAAAGCTGCTGCTGCGAGGCCGGCGGATCCGAAAGGCGCGGTGCTGCTCCCAGTCGGGCCGCGTGCGCCGGAAGAACGACTTGATCACGCCGTTCACGAGGATCGTCTCGGCGCCGAGGATGGCGGCGACCCGGAGCGCGTCGTTGGCATCGCGATCGGATCGCAGCCCGCGACCGGCCGCGATCATGTGCCAGATCAGGGCGAAGTCACCCACCTCGGAAGCCGTGTAGAAGATCCGATCGGCGATCGGGTGGCCCCTGAGCAGGTCGAACTTGGACTCGACGGTCGCGTCGAAGTCCGCGATGCGCTTGCGGATGCCGGTCGGGAGCTTGAGCGCGGCTGCGGCCTCGACCCCTCCCGCGACGGGAGGCAGCTCGGCGGCGTCGACTGCTTCAGTGGGCGAGGGCAAGAGCCGAAACGCTAGCGGCCTCCCGGAGCGCGACTGCCACCCGGGATCCCTCGGCCGGGTCGCCGCCGAAGGCGGGGCAGTAGGCCTGGAAGGCGCAGTAGTCGCACAGCTTCCCGGGCCGGGGCTTGAAGTCGTCGCGCTCGCAGGCGCGCTCGACCGCGGTCCAGATCGCGCCGACCTTGCGCTCGATCCCTGCGGTGGACTGCGCGGACGGCGAGGTGCTGATCTCCAAGGGGTCACCGAGGTAGAGCAGGCGCACCCGAGCCGGCCTGCGCCCGAAGACCTTCTCGCACAGGAGCGAGTACAGGTGCACGCCACCCATGCGACCCAGCTCGTAGCGCTCGTTCGGGGCGCGACCGGTCTTGTAGTCGGTGACCACCAGCTCGCCGTCGCGGTCGAGCTCGAGGCGGTCGATGATGCCCCTGACCATCACGCCGCCGATCTCGGCTTGGAGCATGAGCTCGAGCCCGATGGGTTGGACCGAGGTCGGGTCTTCGATGAGGAAGTCGTTGCGCACGAGGCGCTCGGCGTCGGCGAGGAACGCGGCTTCGTCGTCGGCGCTCAGCCCGAGCTCGCTGAGCTCCGGGTCGTCACGGAGGTCGTGCATGGCCTCCCCGAGGCACCTGACGGCGACGTCGATCGTGCGCTGAGGGGCCGGCAGGTCGTACAGGCGCTCGAGCGCGGCGTGGACGAGCGTGCCCTTCGTGGCCGCCACGGAAGGGGGCTCGGGCAGGCGGTCGATGGCCGAGAAGCGGAACGCGAGCGCACAGTCGGTGAACGAGCTCACCTTCGAAGGAGACAGCGTGTGCGGGGGCTCGAGCGCCATGGGACGACTGTACGCAGGGGGTGGGACAGTCCCGCGGATGTGGTCGTCAGGCTCGCCCGAACGCCTCCAGGGCGGCCCGGGCGACGGTCTCGGGGTCTTCCATCGGCCCGAAGTGACCGAGTGGGTCGAGGCCGACCAGGCGCCCGTGGGGCAGGCCATCGACGATCGCAGGGGCGAACGCCGACGGCGCGAGCGGTTGGTCGACCCCGACGGCGATCGTCACCGGGCAGGCGATGTCCTTCAGCCGCTCGTACATGCCGTTGGATGCCGCCATGCGGAAGGTCTGGGCCTCGACCCGTCCCCGGCACTTCAGC
>JBEEGB010000056.1:0-3408 GCA_041166585.1 Acidimicrobiaceae bacterium | reverse complement strand
GTTCGGCAGCGAGGAGCAGCGCCAGCGGTGGCTGCCCGACCTGTGCGCGGGACGGGCGCTCGGCGCGTTCGGGCTCACCGAGCCCGAGGCCGGCAGCGACGCCGGCGGGCTCCGCACGAAGGCGGTGGTCGACGACAAGACGGACGAGTGGGTCATCGACGGCGAGAAGGCCTTCATCACCAACTCGGGCACGTCGATCACGTCGATCATCACGGTCGCGGCCAGAACCGGACAAGGAGAGATCAGCTCGATCGTCGTCCCCGCGGGCACCCCGGGCCTCGAGGTGCAGCCGCCGTACCGCAAGATGGGCTGGCACGCGACGGACACCCATGGCCTCACGTTCACCGGGTGCAGGGTGCCGGCGGACCACCTGCTCGGCGAGCGGGGCCGCGGCTTCGCGCAGTTCTTGTCGATCCTCGACGAGGGACGCGTGGCCATCGCCGCGTTGGCGGTGGGCGCGATCGAGTCATGCCTCGAGCACGCCACGCAGTACGCCAAGGACCGCAACGCCTTCGGCCGGCCGATCGGTGCGAACCAGGCCGTCGCCTTCAAGTGCGCAGACCTCGCGGTGATGGCGGAGAACGCCAAGCTGCTCACCTACAAGGCCGCGTGGTTGCACGACGCGGGCCGGCCCTACAAGAAGGCCGCGGCCATGGCCAAGCTCTACGCCACCGAAGCGGCGGTGACGGCGACGCGCGAGGCCACGCAGATCTTCGGCGGCTACGGCTTCATGGACGAGACCCCCGTGTCACGCTTCTACCGCGACGCCAAGATCCTCGAGATCGGTGAGGGCACGAGCGAGATCCAGCGACTGGTCATCTCACGGGAGCTCGGGCTGCCGGTGACCTGACCCGGGCCGGTGGACGGCCGCAAGTACGATCGGCGCCGTGACGGCCCGCTCGGCGGCACGGGCACGGGGATCGCGACGACCACGACGATCTTGGCCCCAGCGCCTCCTGATCTCCTTCAACATCTTCATGGTCCTCACCTGCCTCCTCATGGCGAGCGGGATCTACTACCTGTTCTCGAAGGCGAGCGCGATCGGTCGCGTCGACCTCGGCAGCTCGTTGGCGGCGCCGCCCTCAGGGGGATCGAACGAGCCGCAGAACTTCCTCGTGATCGGCCTCGACTCCGCCGAGGGGCTCGACCCCAACGACCCCGTGAACATCGGCCGGCCCGGTGGCATCCGCTCGGACACGATCATGATCCTGCGCATCGATCCGTCCTCGGAGAAGGCGTCGATCCTCTCGCTGCCACGCGACCTGTACGTGCCGATCGCGGGAACCAGCGGGAGCTCGCGCATCAACGAAGCGATCCAGGGGGGGCCGCAGCGGCTCGTCGAGACCATCCGCAACGACTTCGGGATCGCGATCACCCACTACCTCGAGATCGACTTCCACGGGTTCCGCGACCTCGTCGGTGCGATCGACGGCGTGCCCGTCTACTTCCCGGAGCCGGTGCGCGACCTCCACTCCGGCCTCGACGTCCCGACCGCAGGCTGCATCACGCTCGACGGCGTGCAGGCCCTGGCGTTCGCGCGGGCGCGGGCCTACGAGGTGAACCGCAACGGTCGTTGGCAGACCGATCCCACTGGCGACCTCGGACGCATCGAGCGACAGCAGCTCTTCATCCGCAAGGTGCTCCAGCGGGCCATCGACCGTGGCGCCCGCAACCCCGCGGTGCTCAACGAGCTCATCAACGCGGTGACCGGTGCCATCCATGCCGATTCGACGTTGACCAACCGCGAGATGATCGATCTGGCGCTGCGGTTCAAGGACTTCAACCCGTCGACGCTCGACACCGTGTCGGTGCCGGCCTCTCCGATCACCGTGCACGGCGCGTCGGTGCTCAAGCTGGACAAGGTGGCGTCCGAGCCGATCCTCAACCAGTTCCGCGACGTGCAGAGCCAGGTGTCTCCGAACGGCTCGATCCTCGTCTCGGTGCAGAACGGCAGCGGGGTGCCGGGGCAGGCGCAGCAGGCCGCAGCGGGGCTCACGAAGGCCGGGTTCGTGGTCGAGACCGGGACCGCTGACGCCGACCACTTCGGCTACGCGTTCACGACGGTGTACTGGGCATCGAACCTCAAGGATCGGGCCGAGACCGTCGCGTCCTACATCCCTGGTGCCGTCGTCGTCCCCTCCCTGTTCGTCCCCTCGGGCGTGCTCGTGGTGACCGGCGAGAATTACCAGGGGGTGCTCGACCAGCCCATGGCGAACCCTTCGACCACGACTTCTTCGACCACCTCCACGCTGCCGGCGGCATCGAGCACCACGACTACCATGACCTCGACCACGCTGGGCGCCGTGCCCGAGACTCCTCAGGACGTTCACTGCTGATGGCAAGCCGCATCACGATCGTCGGTGCCGGCTACGTCGGCTTGACGACCGGAGCCTGTTTCGCCCACCTCGGCCACACGGTCACGTGCGCCGACATCGACGTCGACCGCATCGCGGCGCTCAACCGGGGCGAGATCCCGATCCTCGAGGCCGGCCTCGAGAACATCGTGCGCGAAGGCATGAGCGGTGGCCGGCTCACGTTCGTCGTCGGCGCGGCAGCGCCGTGCTCGGAGAGCGAGTTCGTCTACCTGTGCGTCCCGACACCGCAGGGCGACGATGGCTCGGCCGACCTCTCCTACATCGAGGCGGCCGCGCGCGAGATCGGCCCCACGCTCCAGCCCGACACCATCGTCATCAACAAGTCGACCGTCCCCGTTGGCTCGACGCGCGTCGTCGAGCAGGCCCTCGGTCGTGGTGACGTCGTCGTGGTGTCGAACCCCGAGTTCCTGCGCGAGGGCACCGCTGTTCACGACTTCCTGCACCCCGACCGGATCGTGATCGGCGCCGATGACCAGTCAGCCGCGATCCGCGTCGCGTCGCTCTACCTCGGCATCGCTGCACCGCTGATCGTCACCGACCCGCCATCGGCCGAGCTCATCAAATACGCGAGCAACGCGTTCCTCGCCGCCAAGGTCAGCTTCGTCAACGCCATCGCCGCGGTGTGCGAGGCCGTCGGCGCCGACATGAACGACGTCGTGCTCGGCATGGGCTACGACAAGCGCATCGGCAGCGAGTTCCTCCGCCCCGGCCCGGGCTGGGGCGGTTCCTGCTTCCCAAAGGACTCGCGGGCGCTCATTCGCATCGCTGAGGACGCCGGGTACGACTTCGATCTGCTCCGTGGCGTGGTCAGCGTCAACGAGGAGCAGATGCACCGGATCGTGCAGAAGGTGCTCGACATGGTCGGCGGCTCGGTCGACGGGGTGAAGCTGGCAGCTTGGGGGCTGACCTTCAAAGCACGCACCGACGACCTGCGCGAGTCGCCCGCGCTCTCGATCATCTCCCGCCTGGTCGCGCAAGGTGCGGTGGTGCGGGCGTTCGATCCGTCGACGGTGCCGCCCATCGACGCTCGGCG
>JBEEGB010000055.1:0-2604 GCA_041166585.1 Acidimicrobiaceae bacterium | reverse complement strand
GGCTCGCGGGCGCGGCCCCGCTGCGGGTGTCCAGCAGCTACGACCACGGATCCATCGACACATCGACGCTGGCCGCCGTCGAGCATGCGGACGGCGTGCAAGCGGTCGTGCCGCTCGTGCTCAGCGTTGGCCAGGTGCGCGACAGCAACGGCGCCGACCACCTCATCGCGATCATCGGCGCCGACTGCCGAGCCCAGGACCTGTTCGGCGCGTCGGGCTGCGACCCTGCTGCGCTGGCGCAGCGCACCGCTGATGATCCTCCGTTGATCGGCCGCGGTCTGCACGACATCGCCGGTCCTGATGCGATCCTTCGAACCGACAACGGAGATCGTGCGTTGCGAGACGCGCCGGTGGTCTCCGACCTCGACCGGCTCAACCGCGGGCTCGTCGTCATGTACCCGCTCCCGATCGCGCAGCAGCTGTTCGGCCGGCCGGGTGGGCTTGACGCGATCTTCGTGATCCCCCGACCAGGAGTCGGAGTCGACACGGTGCAGGCGCGGCTCGAGGGGCTCGTGGGACCGCAGAACAAGGTGACGAGCGCGAGCGAGACGTCGGACAGCGTGCGGTTCGTCTCGGCTCAGATCCTGCCGTTCTTGCTGCTCATCAGCCTGTTCGGGCTCGCGGTCGGCGCACAGCTCGTCTACAACACGATGACGCTCTCGCTCGAGGAGCGGCGACGGGAGCTGGCCGTCGCGTCGGCCGTCGGCTCGACGCCGAACATGGTGCTCGGCGGGGTGCTCGCCGAGGCCGCCGTCCTTGGCGCGTTGGGCGGCATCGTCGGCGTCGTGATGGGCGCGCTCGTCTCCCGGCCGTTCATCAGCACGCTCTCGCGGTATGCCGAACAGGCCGCGGGCATCCACCTCCAAGTCCACGTCACCGCGCCGAACCTCGTGCTGGGCTTGAGCATGGGCGTGCTCGCCAGCATGCTGGCGGCGATCGTTCCTGCCCGGCGTGCCGCCCGGCTCGACATCGCCGGAGAGCTGGCCGCACGAGGTCGCCGAGCCGATGCTGCCCCCGCGGTCCGAGCGCGCCGCGCCATCGTGCTCGTCTCGCTCACCCTCGGCGGTCTCGCAGCTGCCTGGCTCAGCTCGCGCGACGGTGCGCTCGAGCCGTGGCAACCGAACGTGATGCTGGCTGGCGTCCTGATCGCGTTCGTGTGCGGCTTCGCCCTGCCACCGGCGCTGGCACCGTTCGCGCTGCGCCTGATCGCCCGCGTGCCCGTTCTCAACCGGGGTCCGGCACGCGTGGCGATGGGAACGCTCGTCAGCGAGACGCGCCGCACCTCGGCCGTGTTCATGGCCGTAGGCGCCGCCGTGGGCATGTCGTTCACCTTGGGGAGCGTGCTGCCAGGGATGGCGTTCGGTGCGGAGCAGCTGACGCAACAGACTGCGTACGACCGCGTGATGGTCACGACGCTCGAGCCAAACAACAACTCCGGCGTCGACGCCAAGCTCTCCCCCGCCCTGCAAGCCGCGCTCGGCGACGTCCCGGGCGTCGAGGGCGTGGAGCACGTGTACCACGCCACCGCCGACCTTGCCGGAGTCGGCTCCGTCGGTCTCAGTGCAGACGACGGCTGGCAACGCCGGTACCCGCTCCTGCGCGGTGTCGATGCCACCGAGGCGATCGCCCGCGGCGACGTCATGATCGGCCCGGCCTTGGCTCGCGACCTGTCGCTGCGACCCGGCGACTCGCTGGACCTGCCAGGTCGCTTCGGCACCGTGCGCATGACCGTCGGAGGCATCTGGCAGGCGCCCGACCAGCTCGGTCGGTCGATCACAGTGCCCGCAGCGACGTTCGTCGCGCTCGTGGGTCCCCGGCCACCGGACTGGGTCTTGCTGCGCCCGGCACCAGGTGTCTCTCCCGTCGAGCTTGCTCGGCGGGTGCGCGACCTACGTCTGGCCGACAACCTGAGGATCTTCGACCCGGCCGCCTTGAGCATCGAGTACGCCGCCAACTTCGAGGAGTTCGTGAAGCCGTTCGAGGTGTTGTCACGAGGTCTTCTGGCGGTGACGTTCATCGCGACCGTCTCGACCCTGCTGTTGGCGAGCGTTCAGCGGCGCCGCGAGCACGGCCTCCTCGCCGCCGTCGGGATGCCGCCGGGAGATCTCGGACGGATGGTCCTGGTCGAAGCAGGCATGATCGGCCTCCTCGGCACGCTCCTCGGCGGACTCAGCGGGCTCGTCGGGTTGGAGGGGTTCGCGATCTCGTCCGCCACGTTGACGGGCCTCGACATCCCCTTCCGCCTCTCGATCGCGCCGCTGCTCGTCTACGGCAGCATCGTGACGGCGTGCGTCCTGGCCGGCGCTGCGCTACCGGCGTGGCGAACCTCGCGCCTCGATCCCGTGGTCGCCCTGCGCCAAGAGTGATCGCCATCGACGAGCTGACCCGCCTCCGGCGTCTCGTGCACCGGCTGAGCAGTTACGTCGCGACGAGCCCCCAGCGGCGGTTGACGGCGCGCTGGAGACGTCCGAAGACGAGGGCGTCGACCGCGATGCCGATGAGCAGGACGACGATCATCGAAGCGATGAGCTCGTTGGTGTCGCTGACGTCCTTGGCGTTCTGCATGAGCGTGCCGATCGAGGTGTGACCGGGGATGATCACCAG
>JBEEGB010000054.1:0-5149 GCA_041166585.1 Acidimicrobiaceae bacterium | reverse complement strand
TGCGCACCAGCTCGAGCGTCTTGCCGGTGTCGGCGACGTCGTCGGCCACGAGCACCTTGAGCCCCTGGATGTCCACCAGGTTGAGCAGCGGGGGCAGCATCACCGGCATCTCGAGGCGAGTGTCGACACCTGTGTAGAACTCGACGTTCATCGCGAAGCAGTTCTTCACCGCGAGCGCGTAGGCCAGGGCGCCGGCCACCGTCAGGCCACCTCGGGCCACGGCGAGCACGATGTCGGGCTCGAACCCGCTGTCCGCGATCTCCTGGGCGAGCTCGCGTGTGGCGTCACCGAAGCGCGGCCAGGTGAGCACTTCTCTGTCGGACGGGGAGGGTGTGTCGTCAGCAGCGTCGTCGTCGGGCATCGACGGCACCGTAACCGCCCTTACGATGCATGGATGGAGCACGTGGTCGACGGGACGGCACTCGCCCCCGGCGACGTGGACGAAGCGGTCGCGGATCTGTGCGACCTGCTCGAGGCGATCGACGCCGACGGCTGGTACCCGCTCATCGAGGTCACCCGGCCGTGGTCGGTGCACAACCCGCGCATCTCGGGCGAGTTCGCCCGTCCGGCCGCGATCCGCCGCTACCTCGAGCGCGAGCTCGCCGCGCTGCTCCGCCGTGGCGCGACCGTCGCGGCGCGGCCGTCCCGGCGCGCACTCACGCTCGACGATCCCGCGCTGTTCCGCGCCCTCGACGAAGGAGGGTGGGACCTGCGCGGCAAGAAGCTGTTCCTGTTCAGCCCCGAGCGCATGGCGCTGTCCCTCGATCGGCTCGGCCACTACTGCGGGACGGCGCCCGAGGCGTTCCAGCGCTACCTGCTCTTCACGAACTACGCGATGCACGTCGAGGCGTTCCGCGAGCGGTTCCCCGACGCGGAGGGCCCGGACCGGCCGGTGCAGATGCCGGCGTGGCACCACCGAACCGCTGCGGGCGACGGCGTCACGATCGTGAACATCGGCGTCGGTCCTCCGAACGCGAAGACCGTCACCGATCACCTCGCGGTGCTCCGGCCCGACGCGATGGTGATGATCGGCCACTGCGGCGGGCTCAGGAACCATCAGGAGATCGGCGATTTCGTGCTCGCCACCGGCTACCTGCGCGCCGACCACATCCTCGACGAGGTGTTGCCGTGCAGCGTGCCGGTGATCCCGAACCCGAGGCTGAACGCGCTGCTCCTCGCCGCGCTCGAGGACCGAGGCGCTCGGTTCCGCATGGGCGTCGTGTACACGACGGACAACCGCAACTGGGAGCTCAACCAGCACAGCGCGCTCGAGGCCATGCGGCTGTCGCGGAGCGTCGCGGTGGACATGGAGTCGGCGACGGTCGCGGCCAACGGGTTCCGCTACCGCATCCCGAACGCGACGCTGCTGTCGGTGTCGGACAAGCCGCTCCACGGCGCGCCGAAGCTGGAGGCCGGC
This sequence comes from Acidimicrobiaceae bacterium, assembly GCA_041166585.1. Taxonomy (GTDB): domain Bacteria; phylum Actinomycetota; class Acidimicrobiia; order Acidimicrobiales; family JACDCH01; genus JBEEGB01. The sequence continues at coordinate 3,732 of JBEEGB010000054.1, read as the reverse complement.
TCGCTCGAGTTCTACGAGGCGACGCGACGCGACCACCTCTCGCTCGCGCTCGAGTGCATCGACGAGGTGCGCGCCCAGTACCCCGACGGCATCCCGAACGCAGACCTGCGCTCGACGGACGAGCCCCTCTTCGGCGCTCCCCCCGACGTCGATTGAGCCCGATCCCGGTGATCGCCGGCGTGGGGTCGGTGCAGCAGCACCCGACCGCGCCGGCCGACGGTTGCGAGCCGGTCGAGCTCATGATCGCCGCCGTCAACGAGGCGGCTGACGATGCGGGCTCCCGGGCGCTGCTCGACCGCATCGGGCTCGTCCTCGTCCCCAAGGGCATCTGGGGCTACCCCGACCCGGGACGGCTCGTGGCGCAACGCGTCGGTGCGGCTCGAGCCACGACGGTGCTGGCCGAGATCGGCGTCCTGCAGACCACGCTCCTCGCGCGGGCCGCGGCCGCGGTCGCCGCGGGTGACGTCGAGGTCGCGCTCGTCGTCGGCGGCGAGGCCAAGCACCGGGCTCGTCTCGCGGCCCGCGCGGGCGAGGCGCTCACGGAGACCGACCAGCCCGGCGCGGCACCGGACGACCTCCTCCTGCCGTCCGGCGAGATCATCACGAGGCTCGAGATCGAGCGCGGCCTGGCGGTGCCCGCGTGCCAGTACGCGCTGGTCGAGAGCGCGCTGCGCCACGCGTCGGGGCGCACGGTGGAAGAGCACTCGGCTCACCTCGGCGCGCTGTGGGCGCGCTTCAACGAGGTCGCGCAGGCAAACCCCGACGCCTGGGATCGCCAGCCGCTCGACGCGGAGCAGATCTCCGACCCCGCGTCGCCCGGCAACCGGATGGTGGCGGCGCCGTACACCAGGCGCCTCTGCTCACAGTGGGACGTGGATCAGGCGGTGGCGTTGTTGCTGTGCTCGCACGACACGGCGCGCGCTCTGGGCGTGGAGCCCGAGCGGGTGGTGTTCCCGCGCGCGGTGGTCGAGTCGAACGTGATGACGCCGCTGACGGCCCGGCGTGAGCTCTACCGATGTGTTGCCTTCGGGCTCGCGGGAGAGCGGTTGCGGGCGGTCACGAGCCTCGCGCCGCGCGACGCCGACCACGTCGACCTCTACAGCTGCTTTCCGGCCGCGGTGCAGGTGCAGGCCAACGAGCTCGGCATCGACCTCGACCGTCAGCTCACCGTCACCGGAGGGATGACGTTCGCGGCCGGCCCGCTGAACAGCTACGCGCTGCACGCGATCGCCACGATGGTCGGCGTCCTCCGTGAGGACCGGGGCGCGACCGGACTCGTGACGGCGGTGAGCGGGATGCTCACCAAGCAGGGGATGGTGCTGCTCGGCACCGAGCCGCCCGCACCGGGGTTCTGCTCCGAGGACGTGAGCGACGATGCGCGCCGCATGACCGACACGCTTGCGGTCGTCGATCAGCTCGACGGTCCCGCACGGGTCGTGGGCTGCACCGTTGCCCACTCGGGACCGGTGGCGGCGCAGGCGATCGCGGTGGTCGAGTCACCGGGCGGGCAGCGGACGATCGCCACGTCCACCGACACCGCGGTGCTCACCGTGATGACCGACGAGGACTGGTGCGGCCGCACCGTCCGCATCGACGGGGCGATCCTCCACCCGGCCTGACGGCACGATCAGAGCGGCTCGAAGGGGATCGTGAACGAAGGGTGCTCCACGCCGCCGTCGACCTCGAAGACCTTGCCGGTGACCCACGAGCTGGCGTCGCTCGTGAGGTAGATCACCGCGGCTGCGATGTCTTCGACCTGACCGACGCGCCGCATCGGCGTGTTGTCCTCCATCTGCTGGCGGATCGCGTCGTCCGTGAGCACCGACGCGAGCGCATCCGTCTCCACGCCGCCCACCTCGATGGCGTTGACCCTGACCTTCGGCGCCAGCTCGGACGCCATCGCCCTGGTCATGAACGACAGGCCGGCCTTGGCGGTGCCGTATGCGGTGAAGCAGGGCTGCACCATGCTGCCCGCGCGCGACGAGATGTTGACCACCGCACCGCCACCCGCGGTGTCGACCATCACCGGCACCGCCAGCCGGGTGAGCAGGAAGGGTGACACCACGTTGAACCGCAGCGCCTGCTCGAACGCCGCCTCGCCGGTTCGCATCGCCGGTCGGGGCGGCCAGCCGCCAGCGTTGTTGACGAGGATGTCGACGCGCCCGAGCTCCTCGACGGCGCGCGCGACGAGACGTTCGAGCTGGTCGCGCTCGAGGACGTCGGTCTGCACGGCCACCGCCCGGCGACCCGTCGCGCGGACCGCGGCTGCGGTCTGCTCGATGTCCTCCATCGTCCGAGCGGCGCACACGACATCAGCGCCGGCCTCGGCCAACGCGCGGGCCGTGCCCGCGCCGATGCCCTTGCCGGCCCCGGTCACGATCGCCACCCGATCGGTCAGCTTGAAGCGGTCCAGGATCACGTTCACCTCCAGCGTCCGGCGCACTTCGCTAGACAGGTCGTCATGGCTTATCGCGTGATCCAGTGGGCGACCGGCAACGTCGGCCGGGCCGCCATCGAGGGCATCGTCGCCCATCCCGAGCTCGAGCTGGTCGGGTGCTGGGTGCACAGCGACGCGAAGGACGGCCTCGACGCCGGCGAGATCGCCGGCACCGACCCTGTCGGCGTGAAGGCCACCACCGATCGCGACGCGATCCTGTCGATGGACGCGGACTGCGTCGTCTATGCCCCGATGCTCGCCGACCAGCGGGACGTCGAGGCGCTGCTGGCGTCGGGCAAGAACGTCGTCACACCGGTCGGCTGGGTCTACCCGTTCGCGTCCCGAGACGTGAGCGCACTCGAAGCGGTGTGCCAGCGGGCCGGCGTCACGCTGCACGGAACCGGCATCCACCCGGGCGGCATCACCGAGCGCTTCCCGCTCACGCTCTCCGCGATGTGTGCGCGCATCAAGCACGTGCGGGCCGAGGAGTTCTCCGACATCCGCAGCTACGCGACCGAGTTCGTCGTGCGCGAGGTGATGATGTTCGGAAAGACGCCGGCCGAGGCGGCCGAGAGCCGCATGGGTGCCCTTCTCGGCGACGGCTTCTGCCAGTCGATCGACATGGTCGCGGCCGAGCTCGGCTTCACGCTCGACCCCGAGAAGCGCATCACGCACGAGACCGCGCTCGCGACGGCGCCCATCGACACCCCCGTCGGAGTGCTCGAGACCGGCACGGTCGCCGCCCAGCGGTTCCGTTGGGAGGGGACGGTCGACGGTGTCCCCGTCATCACCGCCGCGGTGAACTGGCTGATGGGGGAGGAGCACCTCGACCCGCCGTGGACGCTCGGCTCGGGGCAGCGCTTCGAGGTCGCCTTCGACGCCGACCCGCCCCTCGAGGTGACGTTCCACGGGCTCCACCCGATCACGCCCGAGGCCGGCATCGCCCGCAACGCCGGCATCGTCGCCACCGCCAACCACTGCGTGAGCGCGATCCCCTATGTGTGCGACGCGGAGCCCGGCATCCGGACCTACCTCGACCTCCCCCTGATCGCCGGCCGCGCCGCCCCCAAGACCTGAACTTCGGAGGAAACGGTGCGCTTTTCGCACCGTTCGCATCCAACATTCGCTCAGTCGGTGGTGGTGAGGCCGATCGGGCAGGAGACTCCGGTGCCGCCGAGGCCGCAGTAGCCGTTCGGCACCTTGGCGAGGTACTGCTGGTGGTAGTCCTCGGCGTAGTAGTAGGTCGGGGCGTCGAGGATCTCCGTCGTGATCTCGCCGTAGCCCGCGGACGTCAG
>JBEEGB010000053.1:0-2653 GCA_041166585.1 Acidimicrobiaceae bacterium | reverse complement strand
CTCGACGACGACGAGATCATCGCCTTCCTGTTCGTGATGGTGGTGGCTGGGAACGAGACGACCACCAAGCTGCTCGGCAACTCGTGGTACTGGGCGTGGCGCAACCCAAGTGAGCGGGTGAAGCCGTTCGCCGAACCTGGTCGGATCGATGACTGGGTCGAGGAGACGCTGCGCTACGACACGTCGAGCCAGATGCTGGCGCGCATCACCACCGAGCCCGTCGAGCTCCACGGTGAGAGAATCCCCGCCGGAGAGCGGGTGCTGCTGCTGGTGGGGTCCGCCAACCGCGACCACCGGGTGTTCCCGGATCCTGAGCGCTATGACCTGGACCGTGACACGAGCGCCATCGCCAGCTTCGGTGCGGGTCGACACTTCTGCCTCGGCGCGTCGCTGGCCCGGCTGGAGGCGCGCGTCGCGCTCGGAGAGCTGGTTGCGCGGGTGAGGGACTACGACATCGATCCGAGTGGGATGCGGCGGGTGCACTCGGTGAACGTGCGCGGGTTCGCCTCGCTCCCGACCACGGTGGTGGCGCGCTGATGGCGGAGCTGCCACTGCACGCCAAGAGCCGGCCGGCGGTGATCACGGGAGCGTCGTCGGGCATCGGGGCTGCCAGCGCTGGTCTCCTCGCCGGGCTCGGGCACCCTGTGGTGCTGGGCGCCCGCCGCGTGGCGCAGTGCGAGGCGGTTGCGGACGCGATCCGCGCCGCTGGGGGCGACGCCACTGCGCTCTGCCTCGACGTGAGCGACACCGCATCGATCGAGGAGTTCGTCGCTGGTGCCATCGCCGCGGTGGGCGGGATCGAGATCCTCGTCAGCAACGCAGGCGACGTGCTGCCCCGGGCCACGGTGGCGACCGACCCGGACGCGTTCGCGGCCCAGGTCGGCATCAACCTCCTCGGCGCGCAACGCCTCGTGGCGTCCGTCGTGCCGGCGATGATCGAGCGGCGTCGAGGCGACGTCGTCTTCATCACCTCGGACGTGGTTCGTGTCCCGCGACCGAGCATGTCGTCGTACGTCTCCTCGAAGTGGGGACTCGAAGGTCTCGCGCGAGCGATGCAGCTCGAGCTCGAGGGCACCGGCGTGCGCGCCTCGATCGTGCGCCCGGGTCCGACGCTGACCGAGATGGGGTCGGCGTGGTCAGGCGAGATGCTCGGGCCGCTCATGGAGCAATGGACCCGGTTCGGGCTGCTGCGGCACGGCGGCTACCTGACCGCCGATGGTGTCGCCGGCGCCGTCGCCGCGTCCGTCAGCGCGCCGCGTGGAACGCACTTCACGCTGATCGAAGTGGAGCCCGAGGCTCCGGTGCAGGACGACATCACATGAACGCGCTCGACCAGAAGGGGAACGACATGGGCAGGTTCGACGGCAAGGTGGCCATCGTCACCGGCGCCGCACGCGGCATCGGCGAGGCATACGCGCGTGCGCTGGCGGCTGAGGGGGCGTCGGTCGTCGTCGCCGACCTCGACGCCGGCGGCGAGGCGATCGCCAAGGACATCGACGCGGGTGGTGGCTCCGCGACGTACGTCGCGGTCGACGTGTCGTCGCCGGAGTCCACCGCGGCGATGGCCGCAGCCACGGTCGAGCGGTTCGGGGGCATCGACCTCCTCGTCAACAACGCCGCGATCTACGGCGGCATGAAGCTGGACACGCTGCTCACCGTCGACTGGGAGTACTACCGGCGGTTCATGGGCGTGAACATGGACGGCGCGCTGCTGTGCACCAGGGCCTGCTACTCCCACATGGCGGCGCGGGGCGGGGGCGCGATCGTGAACCAGTCCTCGACCGCGGCCTGGCTGTACGGCGCCTACTACGGGTTGGCGAAGGTGGGCGTGAACGGCATCACCCAACAGCTCGCCCATGAGCTGGGCGGCATGGGCATCCGGGTGAACGCCATCGCTCCTGGCCCCATCGACACCGAAGCCACGAGGTCGGTTGTGCCGTCGGAGTTCATCGACCAGATGGTGCAAGGCCTCGCGCTCAAGCGGCGGGGCACGCCTCAGGACCTCGTCGGCATGTGCCTGTTCCTGCTCTCCGACGAGGCGAGCTGGATCACCGGCCACGTCTACAACGTCGACGGCGGCCAGATCGTCCGCAGCTGATGGGGCCCGTCGGGTTCATCGGAGTCGGTCAGATGGGCGCGCCGATGGCGGGCCACCTGGTCGCCTGGTCGGGCGGGCTCATCGTGCACGACGTGTCGACGCAGGCGACGGCGCCGCTCGCCGAGCACGGCGCGCGGGTCGCAGCATCACCGGCGGAGGTCGGCGCGGAGGCGGAGCTCGTGTCGGTGATGGTCCGCGACGACGAGCAGGTGCGGGCGGTGGTCCGCGAGCTGCTGACCACCGCTGCGCCGGGCACGGTGATCGCGATCCACTCGACGATCCGGGCCGAGACCGCGCAGGAGCTGGCCGCTGAAGCAGACGGACACGGCGTGTTCGTGATCGATGCACCCGTGAGCGGTGGTTTCGTCGGGGCCACGAACGGCACCCTCGCGCTGATGGTGGGCGGAGACGAGGAGGCGGTGGCGCGGTGCCGCGAGCCGTTCACGCTGTTCGCGTCGCTCATCGTCCGCTTCGGTCCGGCCGGCGCCGGCACGCAGGCCAAGCTGGCCCGCAACCTCATCTCGTTCGCGTCGTACGCGGCCGCCAACGAGGCGC
>JBEEGB010000052.1:0-3703 GCA_041166585.1 Acidimicrobiaceae bacterium | reverse complement strand
AGTGGATCGATGGTCAACGGACACCCCACGGTCTCGGGCCCGGGTCGTCGCTCAAGCGCTGCCGTAGGCCACACGGGATCACTGGCGCCCATGAAACTCCTTCGGCGCGCGCGGGTGGGGGATGGTGTGTTCCCCGCGACGGGAGCGGTCGTAACCTCCGCAGGTGGCTGGGTGCGTGTTCTGCGAGATCGTGGCCGGGACGGCGAGCGCACATGTCGTCTTGGAGGACGCCGACGTGCTCGCGTTCCTCGATGCCCGGCCGCTCTTCCCCGGCCACACGCTGCTCGTCCCTCGCCTGCACGTCGAGACGCTGCCCGACCTCCCCGCGCCGCTCGTGCAGCCGCTCTTCGCCGCCGCGCAGCGGCTGGCGAAGGCGATGGTGGACGGGCTCGGCGCAGAGGGATCGTTCGTGGCGATCAACAACGTCGTGAGCCAGAGCGTGCCCCACCTCCACGTCCACGTCGTGCCCCGCACGAAGGGTGACGGCTTGCGCGGCTTCTTCTGGCCGAGGACGAAGTACGCGTCTGACGACGAGGCCGCAGCGGTGGCGGCGCGCCTGCGGGCCGCGCTCAGCCCGGCTCGATGACGACCTTGTCGCCGGGGCGCACCACGCCGTCGCGGAGCACGCTGGCGTAGATGCGGCTCCACCCCGGGTGGCGGTCGGGGTCCATGCGCCGGAAGTCGCCGTCGATGAAGAACGACGAGTTGTTCTTGCACGGCAGCGCGTAGCCCGACACCTCGATCAGGACATCCGCACCGATGCCGAGCCGCGTCCCGGCGCGAACATCGGTCCAGGTGATGCCCTGGATGGAGATGTTCTCGCCAGCTGAGCCCGCCTCGATCGGGTGCCCTTCTGCACCCAACGCACGCACCACCTCGGCCGACCAGAGACACAGAGCCTGGGACACGCGCCCGTGGTGGAACCGTGTGCGCTGGCGGTCGCCGACCACCCCTCGGTAGCCGATCGAGGCCTCCGTGATCGGCAGCTTCCCGACGCCGCCCTTGTTGGCGAACAGGCCCGCGACCACGCCGGTGTCGATCTCCGGCGTCCGAGCCCCGAGCGCGGCCAGCACCCTCCCGCCGTCCATGAGGTGGTGCGTGGAGTCGTGCACGGCATGGCGCAGCACGTCGTCCGCCGTGCGGGTCTCGCCGTCCACGATGACCGTTCGGGCCCAGTCCTCGCCCCGCAGGGACCTCGCCTTGGCGTCCAACCTCGCGACGTTGGCGCCGAGACGGTGCAGCGCGTCGTCGATGCTCAGCGTCGTCGGAGGATCGCCGGCGCTGGCCATGGGCGCGCCCAGCCCCTCCATCGGCTCCACGTCGCGCGTGGTCATCGCGTGGAGCAGCCGGCCCATGAGCTCGATGACGGTCGCGCTGTGGTCGACGTACTCGACGATCGACCACACCGCCGGCGCGGGCCTGCGGTGCAGCAGGCGGGGATCGACGTCCTCGATCGTCCAGCGCCAGCGGATGCCAGTCGCCCTGAGCGTGCCCTTGGCGTCGTCGCGCGTGTACTCGCCGGCGTCGAAGCGGCACTCCTCGCAGGTCTCCACCGCCATCCGCTCAGACTACGAGGGCTTCGGGGCGCGCTTCCTGGGTTTCGGGGAAGGCTTGGTGGCCTGCGTGGCCGCACTGGCCTTCTTGTCGGCGATCGCCCGCAGCTCATCGAGGCTCGCGGCGATGCCGTCGGTGATCGTCCACGGATCGCTGACCAGGTCGGAGCACACGACGACCCCGAAGTCGAGCTGGTCGAGGTAGCTCATCACCGTGATGTTGATGCCGCCGCCGTCGAAGATCGGTCCCATCGGGTAGTGGGCCAGGAGCCGCGCCCCCGACGAGTACAGGGGGAAGGGCGGGCCGGGGATGTTCGAGATCGTGACGTTGAAGAGCGGCTTGTGCCGGTCGGCGAGGTGGGCGCGGGAGTAGAAGCGGGCGGCGCGCCCGAGCACAGCCGGCGCGGCGAACTCGACCCAGTCGGTGAGGCTCTCGGCGCCGACCGCGTTGAGCTGGTCCTTCGCCCCCTTCGTGCCCTCGTGGATCGCCGCCAAGCGCTCGACCGGGTCGTCGATGTCGCTCGCCAGCGAGCACGTCATGTTCGCCACGCGGTTGCCGTGGGTGCCCTTCTCGTCTTCGGTGCGCACTGACACCGGCACCATCGCCAGCATCGGTCCGTCGGGATGCTCGCCGAGGCCATCGAGGTAGCTGCGCAGCGCGCCCGAGCACAGAGCGAGGACCACGTCGTTCACCGTGGCGCCGAACGCGTTCTTGACCATCTTCACGTCGGTGAGCGACACCGACGTGAAGGCGAAGGCGCGATGCGGCGTGAGCGAGGCGTTGAACGACGTGCGGGGGGCGTCGAACAACCCGGGTGTCGGGATGGTGTCGGGCTGACGGCTGCGCTCTCGCAGCTGCAGGGACGTCGACACCGTTCGGCGCGCCGTCTTGGCGAGGCGCAGGGGTTGGCGGATCAGCGAGCTGAACGCGTAGCCCAGTCGCTCCACCTCGGTCGGCACCCGATCCGGTGTCCACGGCTCCTCGGGTTCCGGCGCCACGTCGTCGGGGCTGAGCTGCAGCATGGCGACGGTGATCTCGTTGCCCGAGACACCGTCGATCGCCGCGTGGTGCACCTTGGTGAGCACGGCGACGTTGCCGTGCTCGAGCCCTTCGATCACCCAGGACTCCCACAGGGGACGGCTGCGGTCGAGCGGGATCGTCACGAGCTGGGAGACCAGGTCGGCCAGCTGGCGCTCACCACCCGGCGGCGGGACGGCGATGTGACGGAGGTGGTAGTCGAGGTCGAAGTCCGGGTCCTCGATCCACAACGGGTGGTGGAGGCCGAGGGGGATCTCCGCGAGCCGCCGCCGGAAGGGCGCGGCGAGGTGGAGGCGGGAGGCGTAGAAGTCGCGCACGTCGTCGAACGAGAAACCGCCAGGGACCGTGGACGGATCGAGGACCATGAGCCCCGCCACGTGCATGTACGAGCTCGGGGTCTCCAGGTACAAGAAGCTGGCGTCGAGGCCGGTGAGACGTTGCATTTGTCCAGTCTGTCTCAGAAGACGATCTCCATGCGGAGGCCACGCGCATCGCGGTGGAGGCCGACCCGCTCGGCCGTGCCGGCCGCCAGCCTCCTCGCGGTCCAGGCCGTTGCGTACGCGTCCAGCACGTCGTCGGGTTTCGCTCCGACATGGCGGGCCGCCCACTGAGCGTCGGCGTCAGGGAAGACCGCGAGCAGCGCGAGACGTCGCTCGGCCCGACCCGCGGCGGTCCGCTTCGGGTGCCGGCACGGCGCGCCGGTCATGGCCGCGAAGCACAGCTCAGGGTGCGACTCGACGACCGTGCGCTGCGCGCCCGGGGTGATCAGGTCGTCGATCTCGCGGATCTTGGGCAAGAGGTGGAACGACTGCTTGGAGATCCCCCGACCATCGCGCGCCCTGACGATCGCGAGTGCCTGGTCGTAGGTGGACGCCGCCAGCACAGGCCGGATGGGCGCGGGGAACACCGACGACCGGCGTGCGCCCAGGCGCCGTCGGACCTCCACGTCGCACGCCCTTGGGCCGGCATCGGGCAGGCCGATCGGCATGTCGACCGCGATGGCCGATGGCCGGAGGGCCAGGACGTCCTTGAACGAGGCGACCACGTGGATCTCGGTCGGCCGGTCGTCGGGGGCATGGGCAGGGACGAGCGCGACCACCCATCCGCCGGG
>JBEEGB010000051.1:0-2543 GCA_041166585.1 Acidimicrobiaceae bacterium | reverse complement strand
TTGCGTTGCTCGTTCGGCAGCTCAGCCGGCAGCGTGATCGTCCTGTCGATCGACGTGTGTCCGTCGTCGGTGACGTTGTAGCGGACATCGACCTCGATCGTGGCGAGGTCCCAGCCCTTGCGCTCCGCGTACATCCGCAGCGTGGTCGAGGTGCAGGCGGCGAGGCCACAGAGGAGGTACCCGAAGGGTCCCGGACCGGCGTCCCCGCCGCCGTTCGCTTCGGGTTCGTCCGCGACGAGATGGTGGGCACCAGTGCGCAGCTCGACGCGGTAGGCGGGCGCGATCGAGCTCGTCACGCCGACGGCACGGGCGACGTGTCGTACCGACGTCATGCGGTCGCATCGCCCGAGGCCGGGACAGGCAGATCGTCGCGTCGGAGTGCCCACGCTGGAAGCGCGGGCGGGTCGATGATGCCCACCTCGATGGCGGGGAAGCCGTCGATCTCGGTGCGGTCCGCGAAGCGGGATCGCTGCTTCACGACCGCGCCGGCGCGCACGACGCAGTCGGCGCCGACAACGCTGCCGTCGCAGACGATGGCGCCCGGCTCGATCACCGAACGAGCACCGATGTGACAGCCGTGGATCATGGTCCCCGGTCCGACGGTCGCCCCGTCCTCGATGATCAGCTGGTTGTCCGGCAGCAGGTGCAGCACGGTGTTCTCGAGGATCTGGACGTCGTTGCCGATCCGAACGGGACCGTGGGAGTCGCCGATGATCTTGACGCCCGCGCCGATGATGGTGCGCTCACCGACGACGACATCGCCGGTGATCTCCGCCGTCGGGAACAGCACTGCCGACTCGGCGATGGTGGGCACGATGCCCCGGTAGGAGTAGAGCTGGCCCATGGTGGCGGCCTCCGATGTTGCGGGGATCGTGATCGACGTGGGCGGAGGGAGCGACAGGTCGCCGTTGCGAAGGCCTCGGAGCCGTTCGAGGTCGGCAGGCGAGGCGGCGCGGATGACGCGTGCCGGTCGGCCCACGGCGACGACGTCGCTCGGCAGCGTGGTTCCAGCCGGGACGAGCGTGCCCTCGCCCAAGAACACGCGGTCGCCCACGCGGGCGCCGGGCATGAGGATCGACGCGTTCCCGATCTCGCACAGGTCGCCGATCGTGGCCCCGATGACCAGGCAGCGATGCCCGAACGTGGTGCGCCGTCCGACGGTGGTCGGCATGTCAGCGGTGCCGACCACAACCGAGTTCTCGAGCACCGCCGAGCCGGTGCCGACGTCGACGCCCGTGCCCGATGACCGGACCACTGCACCTTCGGCCAGCAGCGCGCCCTCGCCCAGGTGCGCCGTCCCGACGACGACCGCGGACGACGCGATCTGCAACGCGCCCGCGTCCCGATCGACGGTGACGCCGACCGCGGGCCCCTTGCTCATGGATGCTCGAAGGACGGCGCGCCGTCGACGACGAACGCGAGATCGTCGAGGTAGCAGAACCACCAGTCCTCTCCCGGTTCATAGGACTGGATGATCGGATGGTGGTCGGAGGTGAAGTGGGCGGTGGCGTGTCGGTTGGGCGAGTTGTCGCAACACCCCACGTGACCGCACGTCATGCACATGCGGAGGTGTACCCATCTGCCGCCGATGCGCAGGCAGTCCTCGCAGCCTTCGCTGCTCGGTGCGACGTCGGCGACCTGATCGAGGTGAGTGCAGGCTTCGCTCATGGCATGCTCCTGTCTGACGGTCTCGCCAGTCTCGCCCACCCGACGGTGCGCTGGACGAGCCGGGTGAGATGGCGATCAAGCGGTCTCGAGGGCCGGTTGGTCGATGGCGAGCAGCTCGCGGACGCGGGGGATGACGCGGGTGCCGTACAGCTCGATGTTCGTCATGAGCGCCTCGTGGGACAGGCCGCCCATGCCGTACTTCAAGTCGAACCGGTTGGCGCCGAGCGCCGGCAGGTTGTCCGCGATCTTCCGTGCCACCGTCTCAGGCGACCCGACGTAGAGCGCGCCCTGCGGCCCCGTCTCCCGCACGAAGGACTCCTTGGTGGGCACCGCGAAGCCGCGGGTCTTGCTGATGTGGCGGATCACCTCGAGATAGCGCGGCCAGAACTCCTCGAGCGCCTGCTCATCGGTGGCGGCGACGTGACCGGGGGAGTGGACGCCGATCGGTAGCGTCGGTTGTCCGTACTGCTCGAGCGCTCGGTCGAAGAGCTGGGAGAACGGCGCGAAGCGTGCGGGCGGACCGCCGATGATCGCCAGCATCAGCGCGAAGCCATGCCGAGCGGCGCGGACGACCGACTCGGGACTGCCGCCGACGCCGAGCCAGGTGGGGAACGGCCCGGACTCGAGGTGAGGTACGACGTCCTGGTTCGTCAACGACGCACGCATCTTCCCTTCCCAGGTGACCGGCCCGCCCTTGAGCAGCTCGGCGAAGAGCTCGGTCTTCTCTTCGAAGAGCTCCTCGTAGTCGGCCAGGTCGTAGCCGAACAGCGGGAACGAGTCGATGCTCGAGCCCCGCCCGAGGATGACCTCCGCCCGACCGCCAGAGATGGCGTTGAGCGTGGAGTAGCGCTGGAACACCCGAACGGGATCGTCCG
>JBEEGB010000050.1:0-6269 GCA_041166585.1 Acidimicrobiaceae bacterium | reverse complement strand
GCGAGCGGGTGGCGCAGGAAGTGGCGGAAGGCCGCCTCGGCCCAAGGGGTGATGTCGAGGTGCTCGAACGGGCAGGCGCCGGCGAGGTGGCAACCCTCCACGTTGCGGACCGTGTCGCCGCACGCCTCTCGAGTGGTGAGGCCGACCGCGGCCAGCTCGCGCATCACGGCCGGGATCTGCTCGAGGTCGACGAAGTGGAGCTGGATGTTCTGGCGGGTGGTGATGTGGCCCCAGCCCCGCGAGTACGTGTCGGCGATGTGGCCCAGCAGGTCGAGCTGGTCGGGTTGCAGTGACCCATAGGGGACCTTCACCCGCACCATCTGGTTGTGGCCGCCCTGCCGCTGACCGTAGATGCCGTTGTTCAGCCGGAAGACGCGGAAGACGTCCTCCTCCAGATCGCCGGCGAGGTAGCGCGCCAGCTGGGTCTCGAACTTGTCGATGTCGGCCTGGGCGGCCGGGTCGATCTCACGCTGCAGCATCGCTGGGCCTCTCTCGGGAAAAGCCGAGTCACCAAGTCGGGAATGACAGTCTTGCAAACCCGACCGACTACATCAACATTCCCGATCAGACCATCAGCCCTCGCGGAGCAGCTCGGCGACGCGGAAGGCCAGGTCAAGGGACTGGCGGCCGTTGAGGCGAGGGTCGCACATGGTCTCGTACCGGTCGTCGAGGTCGCCGTCGTACAGCGCCTCGGCGCCACCGAGGCACTCGGTGACGTCATCGCCCGTGAGCTCCACGTGCACACCCCCGGGCCAGGTGCCGACCGCCCGGTGGGCTCGAAAGAAGCCGGCGAGCTCGGTGATGATGGCGTCGAAGTGCCGGGTCTTGCGGCCCGTCGACGACGTGAACGTGTTGCCGTGCATCGGGTCGCACGCCCAGACCACGGGATGCCCAGCGGCGCTCACGGCCGCGAGGAGCGGGGGGAGCGCGGTGTCGACGTGGTCGGCACCCATGCGGGTGACGAGGGTGAGACGGCCAGGCAGCTGCTCAGGGTTGAGCTTCTCGCACAACGCCACGACCTCGTCCGGCGTCGCGGTGGGCCCGATCTTGACGCCGACGGGGTTGCGCACCCCGGCGAGGAACTCGACATGGGCGCCGTCGAGCTGGCGCGTGCGATCGCCGATCCAGAGCAGGTGGGCCGAGCAGTCGTACCAATCGCCGGTGAGCGAGTCCTGCCGGGTGAGGGCCTCCTCGTAGCCGAGGATGAGCGCTTCGTGGCTCGTGTAGAAGTCGACCTCGTGCAGCTTCGGCTCGGACTCCGTGTTGAAGCCGCAGGCCTGCATGAACCGCAGGGCGCGTTCGATCTCGCCCGCGATCTGCTCGTAGCGCTGGCCCTCACGGCTCGACGCCACGAAGTCCTGGTTCCACTGGTGGACGCGCGACAGGTCGGCGAAGCCTCCCTTGGTGAAGGCGCGCAACAGGTTCAGCGTCGACGACGACTGGTGGTACGCCGACAGCAGGCGCTCAGGATCGGGCGTGCGCGCCGCGGGGGTGAAGGCGATGTCGTTGACCAGGTGGCCGCGGAAGACTGGGAGCTCGACGCCGTCGATCGTCTCGGTCGGCTGAGTCCGCGGCTTCGCGAACTGGCCAGCGATGCGCCCGACCTTGAGCGCCGGCACGCCCGACGAGTAGGTGAGCACCACCGCCATCTGCAGGATGATCTTGAGCTTGTCCCGGATGGCGTCAGCGGAGAACGCATCGAAGGACTCCGCGCAGTCGCCGGCCTGCAGCAGGAACGCCTCGCCCGCGACGACCCGACCGAGCTCGGAGGTGAGGTTGCGGGCCTCGCCGGCGAAGACCAGGGGGGGCAAGGTCGCGAGCTGCTTCAGCACGCGATCGAGTCCCGCGTCGTCGGGCCAGTCGGGCTGCTGGGCAGCCGGCAGCTCTCGCCAGGAGTTCGGTGACCACGTCATGACGACAAAAGCGTGACCGGTGAGCGGCGCGGGCGCAAAGCGGTAAACCTGGCGCCATGGCGACGATCGACATCGATGGTGTCTCGACCCACTACGACGAGGAGGGTGAAGGCGACCCGCTGGTCCTGCTCCACGGCGGCCTGAGCGACTCGTCCGCGTGGGGCATGCAGACGCCGGCGTTCACGGCGTCCTACCGGGTGTTCGCCCCCGACCGCCGCGGCCACGGTCGCACGCACGACACCGACGCCGCGTACACCTACGAGGCGATGGCAGCCGAGACGATCACGTTCCTCGAGCAGGTCGTGGGTGGCTCGGCGCATCTGGTCGGCTGGAGTGACGGCGGCGACGTCGCGCTGCTCGTGGCGGCGGCGCGGCCGGATCTCGTGCGCCGCATGGTGGTCATCGGCGCCAACTTCCACCACGACGGGGTCGTGCACTCCGCCGGTCTGGGCGAGGATCCGGACAGCTCCGACCTCGACCTGTTCCGCTCGATGCACGACGCGCTCACACCCGGCGGTCCCGAGCACTGGCCGGTCTTCTTCCGGAGGACGGCGCAGCTGTGGCGCGAGGGACCGACCATGACGGTCGAGGACCTCGCCGCCATCGATGTCCCAACGCTCGTCCTGGCCGGTGACGACGATGCCATCAGGTTCGACCACACGTGCTCGCTCTACGAGGCGCTCCCGGCGTCGCAGCTGGCGATCGTGCCGGGAGCATCTCACTTCGTGTTGATGGAGAAGCCGGACCTCGCCAACCGGCTCGTCCTCGACTTCCTGGCCGAGACGGAGCCGCCGGCGACGCTGTTCCCCCTTCGACGCGCCTGAATCAGGCGGCGTCGACGCGGGAGGAGGCCTCTTCCTTGACGGTGTTCACGGCCCGCTTCACCAGACGGCGTGCGGCCTCGGCGGTGACGCCGAGCTCCTCACCGACCTCGCGGTAGCTGCGCTTGCGACCGTCGCCGAGACCGAAGCGCTGCTCGACCGCGTACCGAGCCCTGGGCTCGAGCACGTCGAGCAGTCCGGTCACGAGGTTGTCCTGCTCGCGGTCGATCAGGATGTCCTCGGGGCCGGGCTTGGTGTCACCGATCAGGTCGATCAGCTCGGAGCCGTCGTCGTCACCGACCGGACGGTCGAGCGAGGTCGGCGTCGTCAGGCGGTGGAGGCGGGCGTGCTCGTCATCGAGCTCGTCGGAGTCACCGGCCACAGCCCTGAGCGCGGCCCGGAGGCTGGCCGAGCGGTCGCCCGGGAGACGGACGAGGCTGGCCTTCTGGTCGAGGGCGCGGCCGATGGCCTGGCGGATCCAGAACGTGGCATAGGTGGAGAACTTGAAGCCCTTGCGCCAGTCGAACTTGTCGACGGCGTGCTCGAGCCCGAGGTTGCCCTCCTGGATGAGGTCGAGCAGCTCCATGCCAGGAGGCATGGGGTAGCGGCGGGCGATGCTGACGACGAGACGGAGGTTGGCCCGGATGAAGCGGTCCTTGGCGGCAGCGGCATCCCGCTTCGCTCGCCTCAGCTCGATGGAACGCTCGCCGTTGTCGAGGCGCTCGGCCGCGGCGCGGCCCTTCTCGATGACCTGGGAGAGCTCGCGCTCCTCCATGGCGGTGAGGAGGGGGACGAGCCCGATCTCGTTCAAGTACTGACCGACGGAGTCACTCATGGTAAAGGTCCTCAACCCGAATCTCAGTGGTGTCATTCCCTCATTCGGATAGAACCCGATGCGGAGCCGATCCGAAAGCGGTTTTCCCGGGCTTCCGGGATGTCAGACTGCCCAGCGTGCCTGCGGGTGGCGTTCTTCCGGTGCCGGCTGTGAAACACGTCACATGTCCGCGCTGAGCGGATGACCGTGGCGCGGATCGGTGTGTTCGGCGGGACCTTCGATCCCCCCCACGTCGGCCATCTCGTCGTGGCGGTGAACGTCCGCCATGCCCTCCAGCTCGACCGGGTCCTGCTGGTCGTCGCCAACGACCCGTGGCAGAAGTCCGGGCTCCGGCCGGTCTCCTCGGCGGCCGACCGCCTGGCCATGGTGGAAGCCGCGGTCGGCGACGTCGAGGGACTCGAGGCCAGCGCGATCGAGCTCGAACGAGCTGGCCCGTCGTTCACCGCCGACACGCTGGCGGCGCTGCGAGCGGCTGACCCCGAGGGCCAGCTCTTCCTCATCCTTGGGAGCGACGCTGCAGCAGGGCTCCCGACGTGGGAGCGGGTGGACGAGGTTCGAGCGCTCGCGACGATCGCCGTCGTGGTCCGCCCCGGCGCCGAGGACGGACAACCGCCACCCGGCTGGCAGTGGGAGCGCGTGGAGGCTCCGAGGCTCGAGGTGTCGAGCACCGACCTGCGGGCTCGGGTGACCGATGGCCGCCCCCTCGACTACCTCCTCACTCCTCCCGTCATCGCGTCCATCGAAGCGCGCGGGCTCTACCGGTGACCGGCTCTATCGTTTGAGCGTCGTGCCGCCCTCTTCTGATGTCCCGTCGCTCGCTCCTGACAGCACTCCGGAGGTGGTGGTCGAGGGGGACGCGACACCGGCGGCGGCGACGAGCCCGAACGGCGTCGTCGAGCTTCCCGCCACCGGCACCGGGATCCGGCGGAGGCTCCGGCGCCAGCGCAAGCAGCGGCTGACCAAGGTGGCCTTCGGCCTGTCGCTCGTGATGCTGCTCGTCAGCATCCCAGCGCTCGGGTACGTGGGCTACCGAGCGGTCTTCAACTCGACCGCGGGGCGTCGCATCAACCTGCCGACCGATCCGTCGAAGGAGGGGTACGAGGCCACCGTCACGGCCACACCGACCGACCTCTTCCTGGTCACTGATGCCAAGGGCGCGCTCGCCGGAGCGGCGGTCGCAAGCCTGGCCACCGATCAGACCGGAACGGTCACGGGCGGCAACCTGCTGCTGCTCCCGGTCGCCGCGTTCGCACCCCCACCGCCCGCGCCGGACGCGCAGACGCTCGCGACCGTGTGGTCGAAGGGCGGCCAGGCATCGGTGGAGCGGGCCGTGACGATGCTGTTCGGCCTCGCGTTCGACGAGGTCGTGATCATCGACCATGCGCGGTGGGCGTCGCTGGTCGCGCCGGTCGCCCCGATCACGATCGACAACCCGGACCGCATCACCGAGGCCGGTGCCAACGGACGCACCAAGACCGTGTTCGCGTCCGGGCCGCTCCATCTCGCGGCGTCCGACGTGGCGACCTACTTCGAGGCTCGCAGCCCCAAGGAGAGCGAGCTCAGCCGCCTCGCCCGTCAGCAGCGGCTGTGGGACGCGTGGCTCGCCGGCGTTCGCACGTCCGCCGACGTCACCAGCGCGGTGCCCGGAGAGGTCGACTCCGGCATCGGCCGCTACGTGCGCGCGCTCGCAACAGGCAGGCTCGGCCTCTCGCAGCTGCCCGTGCTGCCGCCGGCAGCCGTGGACGCGGGTACCGACAAGGAGGCCTTCACAGCGGACGCGGGAGCGACGGCGCGGCTCGTCGCGAGCATCGTGCCGTACCCCACGGGTGGGCCGGACGGGGGCCGGGTGCGGGTCCGCCTCCTCGACGGTGTCCGCCAACCCGGGCTCACGGCCCTCGTCGCGCCGCTGCTCGTGCCGGTCGGGGCCGAGATCACCATCGCCGGCAACGCGGACCGCTTCACCTACGACACCACGCAGGTCGTCTACTACGACGAGGCGTTCAAGGATGCCGCTGACCGGTTCCGAGACGCGCTCGGCGCCGGCCAGGTCGTGTTGAGCAACGTCCCGAACGACACCAACGACATCACCGTCGTGATCGGGAGAGACTTCGTGAACACCGGGCCGAGCACGACGGTCACGACAGGAGGCAGCGGTGGTTGACGAGCACGCACCTTGGCCCGTGGTGGCCGCGCAGGCGGCCAACGACAAGCAGGGCAACGACGTGCTCGTGCTGGCGGTGGGGGAGGTGCTGGCCATCACGGACCACTTCGTGATCGCCAGCGCCCCGAACACCCGACTCGTCGCGACGATCGCAGAGGAGGTCGAGCGCGCCGTCGCCGATGCCGGTGGCCCGCGACCGTTGCGCGTGGAGGGACTCGACGACCGTCGCTGGGTGCTGCTCGACTACGGCGCGTTCGTGGTCCACGTCTTCCTGCAGGAGGCGCGCGACTACTACGAGCTCGAGCGCCTGTGGTCCGACGTCCCAAGGGTCGAGTGGGCCGAAGACGCGACGCTGGCGGGCCCCTGACTGTCCGAATGCCACCTGTTCGGGCAGGTCGGCGCAGTGGTCCCGTTTGAGGGACGCCAACGCATCATGGATCACTCCCCGCGACGAGCGCACACTCGCGGTGATGACGATGAACGAGCAAGAGGAGCTGAGCTGGGTCCGGTGGCGACTCGACCGACTGCTCCACGCCCGC
>JBEEGB010000049.1:0-3853 GCA_041166585.1 Acidimicrobiaceae bacterium | reverse complement strand
GGTTGTTGTCGCCGTAGGCCGCATGCGTCGGCGCCCACGACACGCTGCCATCGGAGAGGCGCGGCGCGAGTCGCTTGTACGAGTTCACCGTCGGCGTCGCGACGGCGGCGATCGCCCGAGCGTGACGGACGATGCCGGCGACGAAGGAGTACGCGGCCTTGCTCCACCCCTTGCCGCGCGCGTCGTCAGGGTCGCGGAAGAGGTTCTGCCCGGTCTCGACGTCTTCGAGGCTCATGTTGAAGTGGGCTCCGGAGCCCCACGCATCGGTGTAGGGCTTGGGCATGAAGGTCACGTACAGCCCGGCCTTCTTCGCGACCTGCTTCGCCATGAGGCGGAAGAAGGCGATGCGATCGGCCATCTCGAGCGCTGGGGCGTAGGTGAAGTCGAACTCGTACTGCGCGTCGCCGCCCTCGGTGTCGAAGCTGAAGAGGCCGAAGCCGGACTCCTCGAGGTACCTCGACATCGGTTCGAGGAAGGGCATGGCGTCCATCGCCACCTCGATGTCGTAGGCCGGCGTCGGGTCGAGCTCGCCCGACTTGGACATCGGCTCGAGGTAGCCGTCGGTCCGCGAGAGCGACTCGGGTTTGAACGCGAACAGCTCGACTTCGACGCCGAGGTTCATGCTCATGCCGCTCTCCGCGGCCAGATCGACCTGGCGCTTCAGGATCGAGCGGGTGCAGTGCGCGAAGGGCTCCGTCCCGCCATACATCAGGTCGGCCGCGAACCAGGCGAAGCGGCGATCCCACGGGCAGATGCGCAACGTCGACGCGTCCGGCAGCGCGACGCACTCGTCCTCGTTGGGCGTCATCTGACCGAGGTCGCCCATGCCGCGTGGCGTGTAGCGCTCGGACCCGGCGAGGAGGTTGGGCAGATGCGCGATCGGAACGATCTTGGACTTCGAGCGACCGGTGATGTCGACGAAGCCCCCGACCGCGAACTCGACTCCATCTGCTGCGAGCGATGTCGCGAGCTCGATGTGCTCGTTGGTGGGTGTGGAAACGGTGTCCATGCAGGTCCTTCAGTACGGGGTTGGTGTCATGGGTGGGACTGGTGCGGAGCCGAGCGGCGGCTTCTCGAGGCGCCCGCGGACGACGCGATCGGCGATCGCGGCCACCGTTCGCTCGAGCAGTGACGCGCCGAGCTCCGCGGTGGCTTCCGAGGGCCTGCCCGTGACGCCGTTGGTGGAGAGCGCGGGCGCGGTGTAGCGGAACACCAGCCCTTCGGTTCGGTCCGGGTCGTCGGCCGCTGCGATCCGGTCGAGGTGGACGAGCTCGGGTGCGACGACGAGCATCAGCGACGTCTCGGCCCGATGCGCGTGGACGTCGTCACCGTCGAGCACGGTCTCGCGCGCCACGTCGGCATCGACGCTCCACCAGTCGACCACGCCGACCTGAAGATCGGGACGGAAGAGGCGAAGGTGGTCCGTGGCGATTCCGAGCGACGCAGAGTTGCCGAAGTGGGAGTTGACGAACAGCAGCCGCGTGAGCCCGGAGGTCGCGGCCCACTCGCTGTACTGCCGCGCGACTGCCGCGAGCAGCTCGGGGGTGAGCGACAGCGTGCCCGGCAGCCGGGTGCCGTGCCCGTAACTGCACGCGACGGGGACGGCGGGCAGCACCGGTGCGCCCGTGCGAGCCGACACGTGTTCGCACAGGGCGGTGGCGATGATCGTGTCGGTCCCGGTCGGGAGGTGGGGTCCGTGCTGTTCGGTCGCGCCCACCGGCACGAGACCGACCTCGCCCTCGCCGGCCTCGCGCAGGTCGGCCAGATCCGGCCACGCCTGCTCCTCCCAGCGCCGCGCGCCGGGGATGGGCGTCGTCGTCATCGGTTGGCCACCGCTGCCACGTCGGGGCCATAGCTCAGGACCCGTTCACCGCGCAGCTGGTAGCGAGCCGTGAACGAGCCGCCGCTGGCGCGCTTGTCGTCGATGGTGAGCGAGTGGTCACCGACCGCAACGTGGACGAAGCCGGTGTCGGTGATCTCAGCGACCCGTCCCGTGCTGTCGGGCAGCCTGCGCCACACCTCGACGTAGGGCACGGCGATCCCGTCGATGAGGAACGTCCCTTCCTCGACCAGGACTCCGTCGTGCCAGCGGAGATGACCGACGTCGTCCTGGTCGGCCAGCACGCCCGCCAGGTCGATGGTGTGGCTCCAGCGCATGTTCGGAGGCTCGAAGGTGGCGTGACCGGCGAAGCAGCGCGCCACCGAGGCGGTGGCATACGGGAGGTCAGGGGCCTCGACGCCATCCCGGGGGAGGCGGAGGTCACCGAACGCGGACCGGCCCTGGAGCCACACCACTGTGGCCGGGGCGGCCGGCGTCGATCCGTCGATCGAGACCGAGACGCGCTCCCAGGCGCCGACGAGCTCCACCGGCATCACGGCGCGGCGCTCTCGAGCGCGTCGAGGAGGTGCTCGTGGAACACCTGGATCGGCCGTTCGTGTTCGAGCGCGAGCGGCCCGACTTCGAACGCCGGCGATGCGAGGCCGGCTTGCACGCGCTCGCAGGCGAGGATGTCCTCGACGATGAACGACTTCGCAGCTGCCACCAGCGCGACCGGGTCGGCGCCGGGTTCGGCTCGAACCCTCAGCTCGATCCGAGAACGGTCGGGCGCGACCGGCACGGGCCCGTAGGTGATGAAGTACTCCGCCGTCGCCGCCACCAGCAGGTTCGGAAACACGAGGTGCGCTTGGATGCCGAGGCGATCGCGCTCGGCCAGATGCGCGATCGTCGTGACTCGGTCGAGACGCTCCTGCGCAGCATCAGGGGCGCGAATCGGCTCGTAGCTGAACCAGTCGGCGCCGACGAAGGAGTGGTCGAACTGCGTGTGGTCGAGGTCGCCGAGGCTCTGCTCGTGCAGGTACCAGAGGTGGTAGACGTCGATGTGGTTCTCGACGAACAGCTTCCAGTTGCAGTGCGCATCGAGGTCGACCCGCGCGATCTGCTGCAACAAGCCCGGCCGGTGGCTTCCCACGTGCAATGCCAACCCGGCGAGCGCATCCTCGAGCGGAGGCGCGAGCGGATCGGGATGCGCGAACACCATGCCTTCCCACACGCCGACCGATGCAGGCAGCAGACCCCACTCCTCGGTGTCGAGGTCGGGGAACTGCTCCTTGCGTTGCGGCACCACCTGCAGCCCGCCATCGAGCCCGTAGCGCCAATGGTGGTAGAAGCACTCGATCCGGGCATCACAGGTGCCGTCGCCGTCGAGCAGCTGCATGCCGCGGTGGCGGCAGAGGTTGTGGAAGGCGCGCAGCGCTCCGTCATCCCCCCGCACGATGAGCACGGGGGCGTCGCCGATGACCTTCGCCGTGAAGTCGCCCGGGTTGGCGAGCTCCTCCACCGCCGCCACGAGCGTCCAGCGGCCGGCGAACAGTCGTCGACGCTCGAGGGAGAGCCACTCCTCCGACTGGTACGCGTCCTTCGGCAGCAGGTAGATCGGCCGGTGGGCGCGTTGCGAAATCACTGTCTGACACTCAACTCCAGCACTGTTTCGTCAGTGCACCCGCCAGATTTCTACCGGATCAGCAAAGCCTGAGCGGTTCCTTACACGCCGGTGCTGATCGCGTGCCACGGCAGCGCTCGCTTCGTGAGCAACGCTCCCAGGTCACGTGCCCGCATCGGCCTGGCGAACAAGAAGCCCTGCGCGAGCTGGCAGTCGAGACCCCTCAGCGCCGATGCCTGCTCGGGTTGCTCCACCCCTTCGGCGATCGCTTGGAGTCCGAGGTTGTGGGCGAGCTCGATGATCGTCCGCACCATGGTCTGACCTTCGGCGGTGGTCACGACACGGTCCACGAACGACTTGTCGATCTTGAGGATGTCGAGAGGGAAGCTGCTGAGGTACGCGAGCGACGAGTA
>JBEEGB010000048.1:0-9999 GCA_041166585.1 Acidimicrobiaceae bacterium | reverse complement strand
CGTCGCCGGTGAGGCCCTTCATCTTGGGGGCCACCTCTTCGAGCACCAGCTCGCGGACCTTGCGCTTGGTGGCCTCCCAGTTCGTGGAGACCCCCTTGCGCACGATGGCGGCGGGCGCGGAGCGGCGACGCGGCGGGGCCACCGCGAGCGAGCCGGGCGAGGGGTCGGCGGACTGCTGTTGGTGCTTCTCTTCTTCTTCGAGTGCGGCCAGCTTCTCCGAGAGCTTCACGATCAGCTCCTCACCAGTCCGCGGTCGCGCCGGGCGAACCGGCCGCGCTTCTTCATCGGACCCAGGTCCTCGACCTTCAGCTGCGCGTCCGGGGGCAGCAGCACCTTGAGGCCGGCGGACATGAGCCGGCTGATCTCGGACTGCGGCGATGCTGCCATCACCGGCATGCCCAGGTTGATCGAGCGGCTCACCTCCTTGGCGTAGGGGAGGACCGACTCGAAGCCCTGCGGGAACAGCTTCGTCACCTGGTCGACGTCGATCCCGACGTCCGACTCGGCCTTGTTGAGGATCAGCTTCACGTTGTCGGAGGAGATCTTCAGCTTGTCGAGCGTGGCGAGGAACACGCTCATGTTGCGCACGCTCGGCAGGTCGAGCGTGGCCATCACGTAGAGCATGTCGGAGAGGTCGAACGCCGCCAGCACGCTCTCGTTGAGCTGAGGCGGAGTGTCGACGACGACGTAGTCGAACTGCTTGCGCACCGCCTCGAGGATCCGGGTGACGTCCGGCGGTGAGATGCGATCGGCCTCAGACGGTTCACGCGGCGCCGCCAGCACGTACACGCCGGTCTCGTGCGCAACGGTGTACTCGTCGATGTGCGCACGCAGGTCGTCTTCGTCGGTGTCCTCGCGCTGGAGCGCGTCGAAGATCGTGTACTTGGGTCGGAGCCGCATCGCCGTGACCACCTCGCCGAACTGCAGGTCGAGGTCGACGATGCAGACACGCTTTCCGGTGTAGCGGGCGAGGAAGTAGGCGATGTTGGTGGCGTAGAACGTCTTGCCGCAGCCCCCGGTGGCCGAGCTGATCGTGAAGACGCGACCGGGTTGGTTGGGCGCGGGCTGGCCGGGCGCGGCGGCGACGGCGGGGACGGTGACCGGCGCGCTCGTGGTCGCCGACGCCGCCGCGGCCTGGGCGAGCTCGGTGGCTCGGTCGATGGCCTCGGTGAGCTCCTTGTCGTCGACCGGCAGCTGCAGCAGATCGATCGCGCCCGTCCTGACGATGTCGCGGAGGCTGCCATCGGGCCGCCGGCTGAACGCGAGCAGCAGGCTCATGGCCGGCAGCTCTTCGCGGATGAGGCTGAGGCGCTGCAGCCCCGACCGGGTGCCGAGGCTCGGCCCTGCGATCAGGACGTCGAACGGCCCCTCGGACTCGAGGAGCTCGGCGACCCCGGCCATGCGGGCGCAGGCGACGACATCCGGTCGCGGTCGCAGGTCGTCGGCCACGGCCTGGACCTGCTGGGCCAGCTCTTCGCCTCGGTCGAGGACGAGGATCTTGGGGTTGCGCACGGTGCTCCTCGGAGAGGCGGGGTTGCTACTTGTTGGTGCGGGAGAAGGCCGCGTTCGGCTCCTCCTGGAACTGGTTCGTGTAGTCACGGCCGGGGGTCGGGCCGGC
The DNA here is from genome assembly GCA_041166585.1 of Acidimicrobiaceae bacterium. GTDB lineage: Bacteria > Actinomycetota > Acidimicrobiia > Acidimicrobiales > JACDCH01 > JBEEGB01. The sequence goes on along the minus strand of JBEEGB010000048.1, from coordinate 8,381 downwards.
CGGCGCGTTGCCGTCGCCCACTCGGGTCAGGTAGAGGGAGAGCTTCTGGGCGGAGGTCCCGAAGATCACCTTCTCGGCGTCGAGCGTGTCGACCTCGAGGATCACGGTGATCGACCCGGTCGGCTGCGACGCGGTGGTCGCGGAGGTGCCCGCGGCGTTGTTGGAGGCGGTGGGGGTGACGAGCGGTGTCGCGCCTGCTGCTTGCACCTCGAGCACCCGCACGTTGGTGAGCAGGAGCTCGACCCGGGGGGTGCTGAAGGGGAGTCCGGCGGCCACCTGCTGGCCGGTGTCGCTCACGGTCTGCACGACGTCGGGGATCACCTGGTAGACGTTCACGAGGTTGCCCGCCGCCACGTACCCGGCGCCGCCGGGCACGAACGGGATCGCCACGGCGACGGCCTCCTTGCCGGCGGCGAGCGGGACCGAGGTGGCCTGGCCCGACTGGCGCTTCAGCCCGCCTTGGCGGATCTGCTCGCCCTTGCCGAACGCGGCGACCACGAGCTGGGTGCTCAGCTCGCTGGCGGAGCTCAGCGAGTCGGCGGCGCGCTGAGCCGCGGCCACCTGCTTCACCTCGACCTTGGCGACGGCGTCGGCGCCGGTGGTGCCCTGCTTGATGTCCTCTTTGGCGAACAGCACCGGGACGGTGGCGCTCGAGGAGCCGGGGTTGGGGCTGCTCTTGTCATCCCGCGCCAGCAGGAAGACGATCGCCACCCCGACCACGAAGCACGCGACGCCGGCCGTAACCAGCACGTTCCATCTCCGGCCCACAACGACCCCCCGGTGAAATTGTCCTTCCGGATTGTCGACACGAGGTGCCCGGGTCTCCATGGCCCGATGGAGTCATTTCCGCGTAGTCAAAAAGGGCTGGTCACCGAGGAGCGGATCGGAGGAACTGCCTCATGTCGTCGGCGAGGTAGAACCGGTGCATCGTGGGATGTTGCGGGGCCTTGCCCACGATGACGCCATCCGCTGTCCGTCCCCAGAACCCCTGGTACACCTGACCGTCCCGGTGGGGATCGCGGACGTGGTGGGGGTGGGCCGCGACCTCCCACCCGGCCGACTGCCACGCGGGCTCGTCGAGGAAGAGCACCACGCGGGGCCGGCAGGTGGCGGAGGCGAGCAAGAGGGCGCCCGCCGCGTCACCGACGTGCACGAGCGCGGTGACCGCCAATGCCTCGCTCGCGGTGAACGTCGGATCCTCCGTGTTGCAGAGCAGCTCGACCGTCCAGCGCCGCACCTCCGCCCAGAAGCCAAGCGGATCGGGGTAGAGGAACCCCTCATGCGGGTGGCCGAGCGTGAGCGGCCGCTCGCGCCACTCCACGAGCTTGTCCCTCCACGTCGGTGGCTTCGTCGTCACGAAGAGCAGGTAGGCGTTGAGCGCGCCCGGCGAGTTCGGCGGCCATGCCCCGACCCCCGAGGCCCCGACCCCCGAGGCCACGTCCCCCGAGGCCACGACGCGGGATTGGAGCTTGCGGGCGGCGCGCGGCGAGAGCGACCTGGCCGCTGCCAGTCGGGCCTGGGGCGTTGCCGCGTAGATGTCCTGGTCGCCCGCGATCGCCGAAACGTACTTCAACGTTCGGGTAGAAATGCCCTGTGCTGCTCATCGGGTTGACCGGCGGCATCGGATCGGGGAAGTCGACCGTGTCCTCGCTGCTCGCCGCGAACGGAGCGGTGATCCTCGACGCGGACGCCATCACGCGGTCGCTGCAGGTGCCCGGCACGGCGGTGTTCGACGCGATGGTCGAGCGGTTCGGTCCCGGCATCGTCGCGGAGGACGGCAGCCTCGACCGAGCTGCCGTCGCGGCGATCGTGTTCGCCGACGAGCAGGCCAAGCGCGACCTCGAAGGCATCGTGCACCCGGCGGTCGGGGCCGAGATGCTCACGCGCCTGCAAGCGCTGGCCGATGTGGACACGGTGGTCATCTACGACGTCCCGCTCCTGGTGGAGTCGGGGCGCAAGGGGTACGTCGCGGTGATCGTGGTCGACGTCGATCCCGAGCTGGCCGTCGCCCGGTTGGTCGAGCATCGGGGGATGGCCGAGGCCGACGCGCGCGCTCGCATCGCCAACCAGGCGGCTCGTGAGGAGCGCCTGGCGGTGGCCGATCTCGTGATCGACAACTCCGGGACCCGAGCCCAGCTGCAGAAGCAGGTGGACGAGGCATGGGCGTGGATCCGGACGCTTCCCAGAGCCTGATCGAACCGGGCCGGTGGCCCGACGAGGCCACGGGCAGATCGGCGCGTGACTGCCTGACGGTCTTCGCCGTGCTGTGGGCCCTGGCGACGCTGTTCCACCTGTGGGTCAACCCGCGCGGGCTCGGTGTGGTCGACGACCCGACGCTGCTCGGGCTCAGCCACGTCGCCGCCGGCGTGGCGGCCATCTCGGTGCTCCTCCGGCCCCGGTCATCAGGCAGGCTGCTCGTGCTCGCTGCGCTCGGCGTCATCACCTGCTGGCTCGAGGCGCCGTTCCTGGGCAACCACTGGCTCATCGCCGCGTTCGTGGACCTCGCGCTGCTCGCCTCGGCAGCCACGTGCTGGACCCGCGACGGGCTCGACACCGCTCGGCTCGCGGCTCGGTTCCTGCCGTTGGCTCGCTGGTCGCTGCTCGGCTTCTACGCGTTCGCGGCGTTCAGCAAGCTGAACCACGCCTTCTTCGAACCGGCGGTGAGCTGCGGCAACTTCTATGCCGACGAGCTCGCGGGATCGCTCGGCTTCGGACGTTTCCGTTCGGCCGACGGCGGCGGGTGGGCGGTCCTGCTGCCGATCTCGGTCGTCGCGATCGAGGCGTCCATCCCGGTGCTCTTGGTGCGGCGACGGTGGCGCCACATCGGCGTTGTCGTCGGCCTCGTGTTCCACAGCGCGGTCGCGCTGGACATGACGCACCTGTTCTCGGACTTCTCGGCGGTGCTCGCCGCGCTCTTCGTGCTGTTCCTGCCCACGTCGTTCGGCACCGATGTGCTCGCGCTGGCGCGGCGGCACCCCACGCCGACGTTCGTGCTCAAGGCGCTCGCCGTGGCGGCTGCCGCGGTCGTGCTCCTGGTCGAGTGGACGGCCCGCGGTGAGCGCGTGTTCGTCGACGGGCGGGCGTGGGCGTGGATCGCGGTCGACGCCGCGCTGCTCGCCGTCGTGGTCTGGTACCTGCGGCAGGAACGCCCTGCTCCCGAGTCCGGCCAGCTGCGCCTCTCCGGCCCTCCCTGGCTCGTGGTGGTCCCGCTGCTCGTGGTGCTCAACGGCCTCACGCCCTACGTCGAGCTCAAGACCGCGTACGGCTGGAACATGTACAGCAACCTGAGCACCGTCGACGGCGAGACGAACCACCTGCTCGTGCCGCGCACCTGGCCGGTGCTCGACGCGCAGGCGGAGCTCGTTCGCATCGTGAGCTCGAGCGACCCGGGGTTGAGCCTCTACGTGACGGAGCGCTTCGACATCCCGTTCCTCCAGCTGCGCGCGTACCTGAGCGGGCACCGCGACGCGTCGATCACCTACGAGCGGGCTGGCCAGCGCCACGCCCTCGCGCACGCGGCCGAGGACCCCGACCTCGTCAGGGCCGTGCCGGAGTGGCAGCAGAAGCTGTCGGCGTTCCGTGCGCTCGATCAGACGGAGCCCAACCGCTGCCAACCGGGGTTCCTGCCGGCCCACTGAGGAGGCGGCGGGCGACGAGGGCGGCCGCGACGAGCGGGACGAGCAGCGTCCAGTGCCCGAGGCGCAGCGTGAGCACCGAGTCGGCCCACTGGCCGGTGCGCACGTCGTGCAGCCAGCTCTGCACGGCGGACACGTGCTCGGAGGCGATCGGGTTGGTGAACGTGGCCAGCATCATCCAGCCGACGCTGAACCCGGCAACCGCCGTGACCAGCTGCCGGTAGCGCTGCCAGGCCACGGCCACGCCGGCGGCGAGGAACGGGATGGAGGGGATGAGGTGGCGGGGCCCCGGTGAGTCCCCGCCGGTCGCGTCGGTCCAGCCGGCGTGGAAGAGCAGGAACAGGGCAACGACGGCGAGGGGGATGATCACCCGGGCGCGGTCGATGTCAGGCGCGCGGAGCAGGAGGACGAGACCGACGATGCCGATGAGCATCAGCGGCGTGAGCGTGAAGAAGCCGCGCTCGCCGAGCAGCACCTCGAGCAACCGGACCGGGTTCGGCACGCCGATGCCAGCGGTCGAGCTGTGGTGGATCGCGAACGCCGAGTACTTGTAGCTGAAGGCGGTCGGGCTCCCGAACGCGGCCCACTGGTAGGCGGCGAGCGCGGCCCCGGGTGCCGCCGCTCCTGCGAACCAGCCGAGCGCCCGGCGGTGGTGGAGCGCGACGACCGCCACGGCCAGCACGACGAACACGATGGCGGTGGTGTACTCGACGAACACCGCGGCTCCCGCGAGCACGCCGCTGCACGCCAGCGCGCGGTTCGAGGGCTGGCGCCGCACCAGCAGGCGGTAGGACGTGAAGCCGAGCAGGGCCGAGAGCACGTGGCCGAACAACATCGTGCCGAACGGCAACAGCAGCGAGCCGAGCGCGAGGCTGAGCGCCGCGATGGTCGCGACCTCGGGCGCGACCTCGTTCGCTTCGCGCCGCATGGCGATCGCGAGCAGGGCTGCGGGCACGGCGCAGCACCACAGCGTCTGCCACCAGACGCCGAGGTTGCCGGTCGTTCGTGCCTGGGACGCCGGTTCGCCGCCGACCAGCCGGTACGCGGCGTAGAGGGGCACGGCGAGAACGGGCTGCCCCGGTGCCTTGTCGAGGTAGGTGTGGCCGTCCTTCTCCGCCCGGTCGACACCCAGGGTGGCCGTGTAGTCGTCGATCCGCACCGTGTGCTGGTCGACGACGGCGGCGGTGAACGCGTAGCGCGGTGCCGACTGGGCCCAGACCAGGGCGACCACGGGTGCGCAGACGAGCAGCACCACGGCGGCGAGCAGCACCTCCACCCGGTGGCGCGGGTACCAGGGCGCGACCGAGCTCAACACCCTTCTCCATCGGCGTGAACCGGCTCCGGTGTGAGGTCGCTGAGGCATGGGGCGCCTCCAGTGTCACAGGCGCTCCGTATCATCAGGTGGTGCCCCGATTCGAGGTGGTCTCTGACTTCCAGCCTGCCGGCGACCAGCCGAACGCCATCGCGCAGCTCGCCGAGGGCGTGGAACGGGGCGACCGCTTCCAGACGCTCCTGGGCATCACCGGCTCGGGCAAGAGCGCCACGATCGCCTGGACGATCGAGCAGGTGCAGCGGCCGACCCTGGTGATCGCCCCCAACAAGTCGCTGGCCGCCCAGCTGGCGAACGAGTTCCGGGAGTTCTTCCCGAACAACCGGGTCGAGTACTTCGTCAGCTACTACGACTACTACCAACCCGAGGCCTACATCGCGTCGAGCGACACGTACATCGAGAAGGACTCCTCGGTGAACGACGAGATCGACCGGCTCCGCCACGCGGCCACGTCCGCGCTGCTCACTCGACGCGACGTGATCGTGGTTGCGTCGGTGTCGTGCATCTACGGCCTCGGCTCGCCGGAGGAGTACCGCGGCAACATGCTCGTGGTCCGCAAGGGCGAGGAGCACGACCAGCGGGCGATCCTGCGAAAGCTCGTCGACATGCGCTACGAGCGCAACGACATGAACCTGGTGAGAGGCAAGTTCCGGGTTCGGGGCGACACGATCGAGGTGCACCCTGCCTACGAGGAGACGGCGGTGCGCATCCAGCTGTTCGGCGACGAGATCGAGCAGATCACCGTCGTCGACCCGCTCACGGGCGAGCTGGTCAAGGTGCTCGACGAGCTCGTCGTGTTCCCGGCCACGCACTACGTCACCGGCGACGAGCGCATGACCAAGGCCGTCCAGCGCATCGAGTCCGAGCTGCAGGAGCGTCTCGCCTACTTCGAGAAGGAAGGCAAGCTGCTGGAGGCCCAGCGGCTGCGCATGCGCACCCAGTACGACCTCGAGATGATGCAGGAGGTCGGGTACTGCAACGGCATCGAGAACTACTCGGCGCCGATCGACGGTCGAGCGCCGGGGGAGCCGCCGAACACGCTGCTCGACTTCTTCCCCGACGACTTCTTGATCGTGCTCGACGAGAGCCACGTCAGCGTGCCCCAGCTCCACGGCCAGTACGAGGGAGACCGCAGCCGCAAGGCGCAGCTGGTCGACTACGGCTTCCGGTTGCCGTCGGCGGCCGACAACCGCCCGTTGCGGTTCGACGAGTTCATGAGCCGGGTCAACCAGGCGATCTTCCTCTCCGCCACGCCGAGCCCCTACGAGATCGAGCACTCGGATCAGGTGGTCGAGCAGATCGTGCGGCCCACCGGGCTGGTCGACCCCGAGGTCATCGTCAAGCCGACCAAGGGTCAGATCGACGACCTGCTCGAGCAGCTCAACACGCGGGTGGCGATGGGCGACAGGGTGCTGGTCACCACGCTCACGAAGAAGATGGCCGAAGACCTCACCGACTACCTGCTCGAGCTCGGTGTGCGCGTCCGGTACCTGCACTCCAACATCGACACGATCCAGCGCATCGAGATCATCCGCGACCTGCGCCTCGGCGAGTTCGACGTCCTCGTCGGGATCAACCTCCTCCGCGAGGGCCTCGACCTGCCCGAGGTCTCGCTCGTGGCGATCCTCGACGCGGACAAGGAGGGCTTCCTGCGCTCGCAGACGTCGCTCATCCAGATGATCGGCAGGGCGGCGCGCAACGTCGACGGCCAGGTGATCATGTACGCCGACAACGTGACCGACTCGATGCGCAAGGCCATCTCGGAGACGCAGCGGCGGCGCGGCCTGCAGCAGATCTACAACAAAGAGCACGGCATCGACCCGAAGACGATCCGCAAGGCCGTCACCGACATCCTGGCCCACCTCCGGCCCGCCGGTGATGGCACCGCGCCCATGCCCGGCCGCGACCGCCGCGGCGCCATGGCCCGCGGGCGCGGCGACCGCCGCCGCAACGAGCTCGGCGACCTGCCGCCCTCCGAGCTGGGCCGGCTCATCCAGACGCTCGAAGAGGAGATGAAGGAAGCCTCTGCCGAGCTCCGGTTCGAGTACGCGGCGCGGCTGCGCGACGAGATCAACGAGCTCCGTCGCGAGCTGCGTGACGCTGGCTGAGCGCAGCAAGCCCTCGGTCGGATGGCGGCTGCTGCTGGCGGCAGCCGCGCTGTTCGCGTTGTACGTCGCGGTCGCGGCGCTCGGGGACGTGGCGGCGTACTCCGGCTCTGATGCCGGCGGGAAGATCGTCACCACCAAGGTGATGGCCGAGCGCAGCACCGACGTCCCGGACATCGGCTACTGGGCAGCCGCCGCCGACCCCAACGGCGAGTTCCACCCGATCGTCAACACGTCCCACATCGGTGATCGCTGGGTGCAGGCCACCAGCCTTCCGTTCCAGCTCGCCGCGGTTCCGCTCTACCGGTGGGGCGGCAACGCGGGGGTGCTGCTGCTGCCGATGCTCGGCGGGGTCGCGGCCGCGCTCGGAGCGTGGCGGCTCGCCAGGGCGCTCGGCGCGTCCAGCGAGACGTGCTGGGTGGCCTTCGCCCTCGTCGGGGTGGCCGGTCCCGCGCTCTTCTACTCCGTCGACTTCTGGGAGCACGGCCCCGCCTTGGGCCTGGCGCTGCTCGGTGCGTCGTTCCTGCTCGACTGCCGCCGATGGTGGGAGGCGGCCCTGGCGGGCGCGCTCGTCGGCGCGGCCTGCGTGCTCCGGGCCGAGGTGTTCATCGTGTCCGTGGCGCTCGTCCTGGCCGTGCTCCTCGTCGGCAGCGCTCGTCGGTGGTGGCTGCGCCATCCCGGCTGGATCGCGGCCGGCGCGGCCGGGGCGGTGCTCCCGGTGCTCGCCAACCTCCTGCTCGAGCGCGCCGTGCTCGGCACGGGCGTCCGCGGCGCGCGGGCGGGCACGCTGGCGTCGAGAGGCGGCAGCGCGCTCGGTGGCCGTGTTGCCGACGCGGTGCTCGAGACCGGCGGCCTCTTCAGCGACGGTGGCGCGGGCGGGGTCATCACCAGCCTCGCGCTCGTGACGGTGCTGGCGGTGCTGGGGGCGTGTGCGATCGGACGGCTCAAGCTCCCGTCGGCCCTGGTGCGTGGTCTGCTGGCGCTGGCGGTGGCGCTGTACCTCGCCCGAATGCTCCAGGGCCCCGGGTTCGTCCCCGGCTTCGTGGCGGTGGCACCTCTCGTGCCGGTGGGGATCATCGCCACGGTCGGCAGAGGTTCGCTGGGCGGTCGCGTCAGGGTGGCTGTGCTCGCGGCGCTGCTGAGCCTGACGCCGATCTGGTTGTTGCAATGGCAGGGCAACCACGTTGCCCAGTGGGGCGGTAGGTACGTCCTCGTGCCGGGGGCGCTGCTCAGCGTCGCAGCGCTGGTGGCGCTGGAGCGAACGCGGGTCGATCGGCGGGTCGTGGCCGCGTTCGTCGGGGCGTGCGTCCT
>JBEEGB010000047.1:0-2653 GCA_041166585.1 Acidimicrobiaceae bacterium | reverse complement strand
CACACCGCGGCGAGCGGGGTCGACAAGAGCCAGACGTTCGCCGGCCCCGACGGCACGACGCAGTGCCTGCAAGCGGGGACCGAGGCGCCGGCGTGCACGCTGGTCTCGACGACGCCTGCGACGGATGAGGACCTCGTGTTCGGGGTCGAGGTGCTGGTGCGCACGGGCGCCGCTGTCGTCGCCCGGGACGACGTCGCCGCGGGCCATCCCGTGCGCTGCTTCGACGTCGACGCCGGGACCGCAGCCAACCGTGGATCGGTGTGCTTCTCGGGCGGCGGTGCGCCGGTCAGCTTGCTGACCCCGCACTTCACGCTGACGCTGTCGAGCCTCGACGACGTGGTGGACGATTCCACGTTCGTCCTTCCGTCGCCGGTCACGGTGACGACGGTGCCAGCGAACTGACGCCGAGCCAACTGACGCCAAGCCAACCGGCGCCGAGCCAGCTGACGCCTGCTGTGCGTTTCGGTCCGGTCCTTGCGATGATCTACCCATGCCGAACCCCACGCTGAACGAGAAGGTCTTCCAACGCGAGGCCGGTGGCGAGCTCCGCGACGGATGGGCGGCTCCCGATCGGCCCATCCCCGCCGCCCCCGACACGGTCTCTCCCTGGACGCCGGCGCCGCCGAAGACGACCGGCGACGGCGAGGTGATGACGGTCCGGGGCATCGCCAGCGCAACCGGCGTGCTCCTCGCCCTGCTGCTCGTCGGTGCTGCCGTGGGCTGGGCCCAGGTCACGGTCAAGACCATCGGCGAGGGCCGGCTGCAGCAGGTCACCGCCGACATCCCGCCCTTGCTGCTGCCCGCGCTCCTCGTCGGCTTGGCGTTCGCGATCGCCACGATCTTCCGGCCCCGCTGGGCGCGCGTCACCGCGCCGCTCTACGCGCTGGCCGAGGGACTCGTCGTCGGCATCATCTCCCACGTCTACGAGGCCGAGTTCAGCGGCATCGTCCTTCAGGCGGTCGGGCTCACCGTCGCCGTCTTCCTGTTCATGCTCGTCATGTTCGCCACCGGTCGCATCCAGGTCACCGACAAGCTGCGGGTGATGATCATGGCGTCGACCGCGGCCATCTTCGTCGTGTACCTCCTGTCGATGGTGGCGAGGCTCTTCGGAGGCGACGTGCCGTTCATCCACGACTCGGGCACGTTCGGCATCGTGTTCAGCCTGCTGGTGGTCGGCGTCGCCTCGATGAACCTGTTGCTCGACTTCGACTTCTGCCAGCGCGCTGTCGCCGCTCGGGCACCGAAGCACATGGAGTGGTACGCCGCCTTCGGCCTGCTCGTCACGCTCGTGTGGCTGTACCTCGAGCTGCTTCGCCTGCTGTCGAAGCTGCGCTCGCGGTAGCAGCGATGGTCGATCGCACCGCACCCCAGAAGCAGCAGATCACCGCAGGCAAGTTCCAGAACGTCGACCTGCGGGTGGCGAAGGTGCTGTCCGCGCCGCCGTCGGAGGGAACCCGTCACCCCGGCCGGGTCATGCGCATCGACCTCGGCCATCTCGGTGAGCGGACGTCCATCGGGCAGTTCGCGCTGATCCCCGAGGAGGAGCTCGTGGGCCGACACGTCGTGGCGTGCATCAACCTCGGCAGCCGGGAGATGGGCCCGTACGTGTCCGACGCGTTGGTGCTCGGCGCGCCCCACCCTGCCAGCCCACCCGACGAGGCCCAAGCCACCCCCGTCTTCCTCGGTCCCGAAGCCACCCCCGGCGACCCAATCTTCTGAACCCAACAGGCCGGGCGGACGGTTCTAGAGTCCGGCGATGAGCACTGGTCCGCTCGGTGGCCTGCGGGTCATCGACCTCACCGACGACAGCGGGCGGATGGCGACGAAGCTCCTCACCGAGTGCGGCGCCAGCGTGGCCCGGCTCGGGCGGGGTACGTCCGGTCCGGCGATGCTGGCCCCTGAGGCCGCGGCGCGCGGGGGACTGCTCGACTGGTGGTACGACGGCGGCAAGTCCCGCGTCGACATCGACCTCGACACCGACGCAGGGCGGGCCGCCTACCGGCGTTTGGCTGAGGTCGCCGACCTGGTGATCGAGACGGAGGAACCAGGCCGGCTGGCCGGCCTCGGCATCGACCACCAGGACCTGGTCGGCGAGAACCCGCGCCTCGTGCAGGTGTCGTTGACGCCGTTCGGCCGCACGGGACCTCGATCGGGATGGCAGAGCAGCGACCTCGTCGCCGCGGCGCTCGGCGGTGTGCTCTCGGTGTCGGGGTTACCGGACGAGCCGGTGAACCCGTGGGGCCGTCAATCGTTCAACGTCGCCGGCTTCCTGGCTGCCATCAGCGGGCTGGCCGGGGTGCGGGCGGCGAAGGTGACGGGGCACGGCCAGCACATCGACCTCTCGCTGCACGAGGCGGTGTGCACCACCATCGAGCAGCTGTTCTTCCAGTACTGGTTCGACGACGTGCAGCAGTACCCGAAGGTCGCGCCGAGGCAGGGCTCCCTCCACTGGATCGGCGCCTACGAGGTGGTGCCCGCGGCGTCCGGCTGGCTCATGATCACGCCTGCGCCGAACGTGCCCGGCCTCCTCACGTGGATGGCCCAGGGGGAGCTCGAGGAGGCACGCGCCCTCGTCACGATGTCGCTCGAAGCGGTCGTGTCCGACATCCCGCTGCTCATGAAGACCATGACGGCGTTCGCCCTCACCGACGAC
>JBEEGB010000046.1:0-7441 GCA_041166585.1 Acidimicrobiaceae bacterium | reverse complement strand
TCGCGCTATCATCGTGCCGCTAGTTCCAGATGACATCGCCCCCTCGCCAGGGGGCGGTGTCGTTTTTCGACAGGGGTGATCGCGCGGGGTGCTTGCAGATCACACCGTTGTAACTAGACTCGGCGGCACCATGAAGCGTTCACTCGACTTGACCGACAAGAACGACAAGAACGACAAGAAGCGCACCTCCACCGCCATCCGCTTCCCCGTCGAGCTGCACTCCCGTCTGCAGCAGGCAGCCGACGAGCGCGGCTTCTCGGTGAACTTCATGGTGGTCAAGGCCGTCGAGGAGTTCCTCGGCCGCCTGATCCCAGCCGATGAGCTGAAGCTCACCCGCTAGTTTTCGTCGCCGTGCAGGTCGCGGCGGACATCGACGTCGTCCCGCTGTCGGGGACCATCGGCTCTCGTGTCGACCGTGTCGACATCACCGGTCCCGTCGACGACCCGACGATCGCGGCGGTGCGCGCCGCGCTCGTCGACCGCAAGGTGCTCGTCCTGCCGGCGCAGCACGCATCACCCGACCAGCTCGTCGCGTTCGCGCAGCGGTTCGGCGAGCTGACGCCGGCTCACCCGGTGCTCCCGCCGCTCGACGACGAGCACCCGCAGGTCCTCGAGATCGATGCAACGCGCTCGCGGCTCGATGCGCGCTACCGGGACGAGTACGAGAACGACACCTGGCACACCGACGTCTCCTTCATGCTCGATCCCCCACTCGGGTCGATGCTCAGCGGTGTCGTGATCCCGGCGTCCGGCGGTGACACCGCGTTCGTCGACCTTCAGGCCGCGTACGCGTCGCTCAGCCCGCCCATCAGAGCGCTCGTCGACGGGCTGCACGCCGAGCACGACGGTCGCGCCGAGTTCGAGTCGTTCCTCGAGGCCAAGCCCGAGGGTGGCGTGTGGAACGGGCGCCGGTTCACCTCACTCGAGCCGGTCGTCCACCCCGTCGTCCGCACCCATCCGGAAAGCGGCCGGCGCGGCCTGTTCGTCAACCCGACGTTCACGACGCGGATCGTGGGCGTGTCACGGCGCGAGAGCGACGCGCTGCTGGCGCTGCTCTACGACCACGTCGCCCAGCCCGAGCACGTCTTCCGGCATCGATGGAGCGAAGGAGACGTGGTGTTCTGGGACAACCGCTCGACGCTGCACCGCGGCGTCCGGGACTTTGGCGACGCGCACCGGGTGCTGCACCGGGTGACGCTCCGCGGCGACCAGCCGGTCTGACCCGTCAGCTGGTGAGCAGGAGGGCGCGCTCGAGGCCCGCCTCCGCCGCCCACGCCGTTGCCGCGGGGTCGTCCGTCAGCACGATGAGCTGCACGGCACCCGACATCCGCTCGAGCCGTTCGAGCACCCGCACCAGCGCGGCTCCCGAGAGGTCGTGCAACGCCTCGTCGAGCACCAGCGGCACGGACCCCGCGTACGACACCGCGCGCTGTGCGGCCAGCCGGGCGAGCAGGTACCACTCGAGCTCGCCTTCGGACGGCGTGGAAGCCGCCACCGCCCCCGCGTCCTCGAGCTCACGCAAGCGCGCGTCGACCGCGGCGAGCTCGGCTTCGTTCGCGTTGACGTCGGCGGTCGCGATCGCTGCGGTCTCCGCCGCCGCCTCCATCGAGGCCATCAACACCTCGATGTCGTCCGCCGCGGCAGCCTGAGCCAGCTCGCTCTCGACGGCAGCGAGCGACTCGGCAGAGGCGCGCTCTTCGTCAGCCGCAGCCGCGAGCTCGGCTTCGATCACCGCGAGCCGCTGGGCCGCGTCGTGCTCGACCTCCGCGGTCGCCGCCGACACGGCCTCGGCGGCCGCGAGCTCACGGGCTGCCTGCTGCTCGAGGTCGGTGAGCCGGGCCAGCTCGTCGCGGCGTCGCTCGGTCTCAGCCTCCGCCTCGAGGTGGCGGGCGACGCGGGCCTCGGCGGCCTCCACCGCGGCTCGGGCCTCCTCGAGCTTCGCGTCGCGCCGACGATCGAGCTCGGCCGCGCCGGCCGCAGCAGCAATGTCGGCGTCGTCGTCCGCCGCGTGGTGCGCACGCTCGAGCGCGGTCGCCAGCTCCGTCAGCTCCTGTTCGATCTTCAAGCGCTCAGCCGCCGTGTCCCGCAGCTCTTCGAGCCAGATCGTCGCGAGCTCGACGAGCATCGACCGCGGCACGTCCTCGTCGCCGAGCACGAGGCCGGCGTTCTCGAGCTCGGTGCGCAGGCGAAGGCTGCGGTCGCCCCGTTCGCCGGCCGCGACGCGATGGTGACGCAAGGCCCACTCGATGTCGTCGTCGCCGGGATCGCGCCCGAGGAGCGCAACGGCCTTGTCCCTCACCGACCGCCGCCGGGCCATGAGCTCGGCCCGCCTCAGCTCGGACTCGACCTCGGCCTCGAGCCCGGCCAGCGCGTCCTCGGCGCGAGCCAGCTCGTCGCGGGCGTCGTCGAGGGTCTGCTCCTGCTCCGGGTCGACACGCAGCATCGAGGTGCCCATGACGAAGTCGGCATAGGTGTGCATGCCGAGCCTGTCCAAGATCTCCTGCTCGGCGGCGCGGGCGTCTTCGAGGCGGCGCTTGGCGCGATCGCCGGTGAGGCGCTTCTCGCTCTTGTCCTGAGCTTGCAGCACCGCCTCGTGCGCGTTCTCGAGCGCATCGACCTGCTCGCGGTCGAGGTCAGGCAGTCGCGCGGCGCCTTCCGCCGCGAAGAGCGCGGCCCGCGCCCGCTCGAGGCGCTTGCGGGCGGCTTGGATCTGCCCGGCATCGCGGTCGGAGACCTGGGCGGCGCTGAGGTCGACGAGCAGCTGCGCCCACTCCTCGGCCAGAGCCTCCGCGTCCCACGAGACCACCAGATCGGTGCCCGAGTCGGACTCGAGCTGCCGCAACGCGACCTCGACCGGCAACGGGTCGATGGGGTCGAGCGCCACGAGGCTGGCCTCGAGCAGCGCCCGACGCGCGTCGAGCTCCTCGATGGTCGAGCGCTCAGCGGCGTCCGCTCTGTCCGCCTCGTCCGCGCTCGCCGCGAGCTCCGCATCGGCGGACCCGGACTCGAGGTCGGCGACACGTTGGCGAGCGGCCTCCAGGGCTCCGGCAGCAGCCGGATCTCTGCCGCCGCGCGCCGCTTCGAGCTCCGCGGCCGCGGCCGAGCAGGCCTTGGCCGCGTCGCTGCGGGCGCGGCGCGCCTGCTCCCGCACCGCCTCGGCGTCGGCGGTCGCCTTGCGCCCCGGTTCGAGCGAGCGCCGCGTCTCCTCGACCAAGGTCTCGAGGTCGCGTCGAGCGTCGGCATGACGTTTGAGATCGGCGCGCGGGCCTTCGAGGCGGAGCTCGCTGCGGGCGCGGGCCTCGTCCCTCGAACCCTCGCCTCGAGCATCGGCGAGCGCCTCCTGGGCTGCGGCTTGGGCCAGCGTGGCGCGGTGCAGGTCGGACCGGCGCCGTTCGATCGCCGCCACGAGCTCATCTCGCTGCGCCTGCACCAAGCCGCGCTCCCGCGCGGCCGGCGACAGCTCGGCGCCCGGCAGCTCTGAGCGGCGCACGACCACATCGATGTCGCTGTGCAGGTCGAGCATCCCCAGGTTCTCCGACGTCAGGTCGAGCATGACGCCGTGCGCCTCGATCACCCCCGATGCATGCGACACGCGGCCGGTGGGCAACGCCGCGAGCACTTCGACCAACCGGTCGCGCAACGCGTCATCGAGGCCGTTCACCACGGTCATCAGGGGGTGGAGCTTCAGCTGGGTCTCACCCAGATCGAGGACGAGAAGCCGCATCAGTCGCCTTCAGCCGACACGGATCCGCTGGATGCGGGGCTCGCCGTCGTCACCGTCGGCCGAGCTCGTGCCGCTGCTCATGAGCGTGCTCGCGGCGAGCTTCGCCAAGGTCGTCACCGCTCCGCCGAGGGCCTGGACGGCCTTCGGGTCGTCGACGAGCGTCTCCGCGACGTCGAGGAAGGAGCGTGCGGCAGCGATCATCTCCTTCGCTGCGGCTTGCAGGTGCGCCAAGCCGTCGACGGCCTGGTCGTTGCTGTCCTCGCTCGGTGGCACCTCGGTCCCCTCCCTCCTCGTCACCGCTTCCGCCCGCGGCCCTTCGCCTTGGCCGGCGCAGGCGCCGGGTCGTCACCTTGGAAGACGACCTTCAGCCTGCCACGTCGGAGCGTCGCCTCGGTGATGGTCCTGCGTCGGAGCGAGTCCGGCAGCAGCAGCGCTCGGCGGTAGGGACCAACCCGCACCAGCAGCTCGTCGTCGCGACGACCCACCTCGAGGTCGTCGTGCTCGGTGAAGGGGAGCTCGAGGGTGAGGTGGTAGTGGCCGCCCCGCCGGGTGACCTTCATCGCCTCCCCCTCGTGGAGGACGGCGGCAGCATCGAGGTCGCCATAGAGACCGCCCGCGAAGGTGCGGAGCGACTCCACGCCGGCCAGCTCGTCGTCGGCGAGCTCAGCCTTCAGCACCGGCAGCGGGGCGAAGCTCTCCTCGATGGTGGCGAGGTGGGTGGCGTGCAGCTTGCGCCAACGGTCGAACCACGGGTCGGTGATCGTGTCGGGCAGCAGGCGGTTGGCGATGACCGCGTCGACCCGGTACCCGAAGAGCGTGAGGTACGTGTACGTGCGCCTGGCCTCGGCGATGACCATCCGCTCCGGGTTCACGACGAGCCGGACGCTGCACACCTCCGGGTCCGAGAGCAGCTCGCGCACGCCGTCGAGGCGGTCATAGAAGCGCCGGGCCGCGCCGAAGACGTCGTCGCTCGCCACCGGCAGCGAGGTCACCCTCCGCAGCACGGGCCCGACCGCCTTGTTCACGCGCCGGCCCACCGGGAAGAGCCGCTCCATGTACCAGGACAGGATGTCGGGCAGGGAGAGGAACCGGATGGTCTCTGCCGTCGGTGCGCAGTCCACGACGAGCACGTCCCACCGGCCCGACGCCGCGTGGGCCTTGATGTCGCTGAGACTGAACACCTCGTCCAAGCCGGGGAGCACCGCCAGCTCCTCGGCCTCGATCGCATCGACGCCCGCCCAGTCGAACACCTGCATCAGGTACTGCTGGATCTCGCCCCACGACTCCTCCATGCGCTCCTGCGCATCGAGCTGCTCACCCCACAGGCCGTCGGTGATCTGGGTGGCGTGGGTGCCGAGCTCGACCGCGAACGCGTCCGCCAGCGAGTGCGCAGGGTCGGTGGACATCACGAGCGTCCTGAGGCCGGCATCGGCGCAACGCACGGCGGTGGCGGCGGCGGTGGTCGTCTTGCCGACGCCCCCCTTGCCGGTGAACAGCAGGATCCTCACTCAGGTCCCGTGCTCGACGTGGGCCTTCAGCTCGCGCAGCGCGTTGTGCATGATCTTCGTCTCGGCCCGCCGCTTGACGAACGCGGGCAGCGGCACGACGAGCTCGACGGCGAGGTGGTACACGACGTCGGTGCGCGCCGGTTCACCGTCGACAGGCTGGAACTCGTACGCGCCGTCGAGGCGGCGCATGATGTCACCGCTCACGAGCTTCCAGGGCAGGCTGCGCGGCGCGTCGGTGTAGTCGTAGCGCAACGTGTAGCTCGTGCTGCGCCCCATCGCGGCAGCCCGGTAGCGCACCTCCACGGCACGGCCTTGCGCGTCACGCTCGATCACCTCGACCGCCTTGAGGTCTCGCGCCCAGTCGGTGTAGCGGTCGAAGTCGGTGACGACGTCGAACAGCTCCTGCGGAGATGCGGCGATCGTCGCCCGCTGCGTCGCCTGGTCGGCCATGGGCGCGAGACTAGAGGCCTGGCGTGTTCCGCCGGATCACGGCGTAGTAGTAGCCGATGAGGATCCCGTAGCCGAAGAGGATGGGCACCGTGAGGATCGACACGGCCAGCCAGCCTTGCCATGACCGGCGGTCGGGAGCGCCTCCCTTGAACTGCTCGGGCGGGCGGAACGTGCAGTCGAGCATCGCCATGATCGCGGGGAATTCCAGGCCGAGCAGCAGCAGCGGGAGCGGGAGGTCCGGGATGCCCTGGGCCAGCATCACCGGGGCTCGAACGTGCCGTTCCGGGCACCCCACAGGCCCGCGAGCCCCAGACCGAAGATGGGGACGAGGATGCCGAACGCCACGGCGGTGTAGGGGCGGATGATCGAGGTGGCCACCGCCACCACCACCTGCACCGCGAGCGGGATCAGCAACCGGTACTGCACGACCTTGGGCGCGCTCCCCTGGAGGAAGTAGAGACCGCCGATGCCGATCGCGTCGGTGCGGCTGCGGCTGACAGCGACGGCGTAGGCCCACAGGAACACCGCGCACCCGATGGCGAACAGGCCGAGGTCGACGGCGATCCCGGGCCCGGAGAGCCCGTCCGGGTCGATGGTCGCGAGCGCCGCGGTGGCGACGAACAACCCGGTGCCCGCCCACGACAGGTTGATGATCGCGGCACCCGACTCGGGATCTGCCTCGGGCACGCCGGTCATCCTCGCACGGCCTCGAGCGCCGACTGCAGTCGGCGGGCGAGCACGTCGTAGGAGAACTCGTCGACGGCGCGGATCCGAGCTGCCGCGCCCATGCGCTCGCGCCTCGCGGCGTCGTCGAGCAGGCCGCGCACGGCGCGCGCCGCCTCGTCGACGTCGTTGGGGTTGGCGACGACGAGTCCGGTCTCCCCGTCGAGCACCGCCTCGTCGGAGCCGCCGCTCGCGCCCGCCACTTGAGGCACACCACATGCGGCGGCCTCGAGGAACACGATGCCGAACCCCTCCTGCTCGAGCCCCGCCCAACGGTTGCGGCACAGCATGGCGAACACGTCCGCGCACCCGTACACAGCCGGCATCAGCTCGTCCGGGACCCGCCCGAGGAACTGGGCGCGAGCGCCTGACTCTCGAGCGATGCGCTCCAGTCGCGAACGGTCGCGGCCGTCACCGGCGATGGCGACCAGCGCGTCGCCGCCGAGCTGCGCGGTGGCGCGGAGCAGCACGTCGAAGCCCTTGCGGGGCACGAGCCGGCTCAACCCGAGCACGAGGTCGGCATCGGGCGGCAGCCCGAGCTCCACACGCGCCGAGGCGCGCTCGTCTTCGTCGAGTGGGTGGAAGCGTGCACCGTCCACGCCCGGTGGCACGTTGGTCGCCGGCAACGGACGACCCGCGGCGCGCTCCGCCTCGGCCAGCGGGTAGCTGCCAGCCGCGACCACCACCCGGGCGCCGCGCAGCACGCGGCGCAGCACCAGGCTGCTCACCGGCAACCGCCCGGGGACGGTGACCTCGGCCCCGTGCAGGACGAGGCCGTACGGGTGGCGGAGGTGCGGCCCGACCAGCCCGAGTGGAAGGGCCGGATCGAGCACCACCAGCTCCGCGCCGACATCGTCGGCGAGCTCGTCGATGGCCCGTCCGACCGCCGGTGTGGGCAGCAGCACGCGATCGCCGCGCACCACGCGGTAGGGCTGCTCCGCGTCCCACGCCTCCGAGCCGGCGAACGACGTCGTGAAGACGACCGTCTCCTCAGGCGGGAGGCGACGCCACAGCTCCCACAGGTACGACTGGATCC
>JBEEGB010000045.1:0-2699 GCA_041166585.1 Acidimicrobiaceae bacterium | reverse complement strand
GCGCTGAACGCGGCCGCGGCCAGAACGCCGCTCGGCTGCCGCTCCGTCTAGCGGTCGCCGAAGACGGCGCCGTCCCAGGTGCCGCCAAGCGTCACGATGCCGTCGTGCTCGTGAGGTCGCCCGGGATCCACATCGAAGCGCAGGATCCTCGTGCGCCGGTCGAAGCCCCGTGACCGGGTGAGGTCGAACAGCGACGCGCCGATCTCGTAGCTGCCGGGCAGCAGGATCAACGGGTCGAGTCGATAGTCGACGTACCCCTCGCCGACCACGGACTCCGGTTGCAGCATCGAGTCGTGCGTGGTCGGCCCGGTGACGAGGGTGCCGTCGTGGGCGTCGATCGCGATGCCGAACACCGGGCGCAGCACCTCTTCGTCGGCGCGGTAGTGGATGCGGAACACCACCGCGTCACCGGTGCGCAGCCGGGACAGTGGTTGGCCGCTGCCGCTGAGCACCTCGATGGACTGGATGCGGCCGTCGCTCGACCCCTTCTTAGACCTCAGCGGATGGTCGCTCGACGCCACCGACTGCTCGTCGTACACCTGGTCGAGGTAGCCCTCGATCACGTCGCGGCTGTCGCCGACGGTGATGAGCTTGCCGTGCCCGAGCAGCGCAACCTGCTCGCACAGGTCACCGACCATCCCGAGCGCGTGGGACACGAGCACGATCGTCTTGCCGCGGTCCTTGAGGTCGGCGAACTTCTCGGCACACTTGCGTTGGAACACCTCGTCGCCGACCGCGAGCACCTCGTCCACGAGGAGGATGTCGGGATCGACGTTGATGGCCACGGAGAAGCCGAGGCGCACGTACATCCCCGACGAGTAGTTCTTGACCGGCGTGTCGATGAACTGCTCGAGCCCCGCGAAGTCGACGATCTCGTCGAAGCGCTCGTCGATCTGCTTCGAGCTCAGCCCCAGGATCGAGCCGTTCATGTACACGTTGTCGCGCCCCGAGAGCTCGGGGTGGAAGCCGGCGCCGAGCTCGAGCAGCGCCGACACCTTGCCGACGGTCGAGACCGAGCCGGTGTCAGGACGGAGGATCTTGGCCATGCACTTGAGCAACGTCGACTTCCCTGAGCCGTTCTCACCGATGAGACCGAACGTCGTCCCCGCCGGGATCTCGAAGGACACGTCGCGCAGCGCCCAGAACTCCTCGTACGTCGATCGCTTGCGGTGCACGATCATCGACTTCAACGACTGGTTGAGCTCGTGGTAGAGCCGGAACCGCTTTGACGCGCCGTCCACCACCACCGCGGCCGCCATCTACAGCTCCTCGGCCATGCGGCCTTCGAGGCGATTGAAGACGTACCAGCCGATGACGAGCATGACCACGCCGCAACCGAAGATGTAGAGCACGTCGACGAGTGGCGGGAAGCGCAGGTCGTAGAGCACGTCGCGATACGCCTCGACGAGACGGGTCATGGGGTTCAGCCGGTACAGCGTGAGCAACGGGATCTGATGCCCCAGCAGCTCGGGCTTCGTCTTGTCAGCTTCCACCACGAGGCTGATCGGGTAGACGATCGGCGTCGCGTAGAACCAGCCGAGCAGCACGATGCCGAACAAGTGCTGGATGTCGCGGAAGTACACGTTCAAGGCCGACAGCAGGAGCGCGAGGCCGAGGACGAAGATCGTCTGCAGCAGGATCAACCCGAGCACCACGGGGATCCAGGGCAGCACCATGTTGCCGAAGATCAAGAAGAAGATGCACATGGTGCCGAGCTCGATGAGCAGCGAGTACACCCACGACGCGACGTTGGACACCACCAACGCCTCGCGCGGGAAGTACACCTTCTTCACCAGGTTGGCGTTGCCGACGACCGTGAGCATCGCGCCGTTGAGCCCGTTGGAGAGGTAGTTCCACGGCAACAGTCCACACACGAGGAACAGCGCGAAGTTGTCGAGTCCGCTCGGGTTGCCCGGCGGGACGCTGACCTTGAGGAAGTAGCGGAAGACGATCGCGAAGATGATCACCGTGGCCAGCGGGTTGAGCAGCGACCAGCTCCACCCGAGCAGCGAGCGCTTGTACTTGCCGCGCAGCTCGCGCTGGACCAGGTTGCCGAGGAGTTCTCGGGAACCGGCCACCTCGGCGACGACCGTCATCGACCAGTGACTCCTTCAGAACAGATCAGAGGCGCGCTCAGCCTCGCGCAGCACCACGCGGCGCCGTCGCCGCTTCGATTCCAGCCGCGCGCCAGTCTACGGGGAGCCGAAGGAGCGCCCGGTTGTCGCTACTGTGACCCGCTGTGAGTCGTTCCTCCGGCGCCGCGGGCGGCATGCGGGTCGCGCTCGACGCGACGCCGCTGCTCGGCGCGCGCACCGGGGTCGGCCGCTATGTCGAGCAGCTGATCTATGCCCTGCGCACCGCGTTGCCGGACGACGAAGCGCCGGAGCTGACGCTGGTGCCGTTCACCTGGCGCGGCGCGGGTGGCCTGGCGGCCGTGGCGCCGCGGCTCAGCGGCGTCCGGATCATGGCGCGGCGCGCGCCGGCCCGGGCGCTTCGCGAGCTGTGGGCACGCACCGCGCTCGCTCCCGCCGAGCTGCTGTCCGGGCCAGCGGATGTCTGGCACGGAACGAACTTCGTGCTACCCCCGAGCCGGCACGCGCGGGGCGTGGTGACCGTGCACGACCTCACCTACCTGCGGCATCCGCAGTGGGTCACGCCGGCCGTCGCGCGCTACCGGGCGCTCGTGCCGATCGCCCTCA
>JBEEGB010000044.1:0-6128 GCA_041166585.1 Acidimicrobiaceae bacterium | reverse complement strand
GGCGATCGTGCGGTCCCAGTCGTCCTCGGTGCACTCGGCCAGCGTGCCCGACATCTGCACGGCGGCGTTGTTGTAGAGCACGTCGAGGCCCCCGAAGGTCCCGGTGGCGAAGGCCACCATCGCGCCGGCGGCGTCCCGGTCCGACACGTCGGCGTGCATCGATGCCGCCCGTCCACCGGTCTTTTCGACCAGCTCGACCGTCTCGGCCGCTCCGGCGTCGTCGATGTCGACGACGACGATCGAGGCACCGTGCTCGGCGAAGAGCCGTGCCGCGGCCCGACCCTGTCCCGAAGCCGCCCCCGTGATGAGCGCGACCCTGCCCTCGAGCACCGGCTCGGTCACCCCCAGGTGACAGGCAGGCTCGTCGGTGAGCGGAAGCGCTCGCCATGGATGTGCGCGTCGTCGCGGCCCCATGCATCGCGGTCAGGGCGGAGCCCGGGAAGGCGATCGAGCAGGACCCCCACCGCCGTCGCCATCTCCATGCGGGCGAGGTGCATGCCGAGGCACATGTGCGGTCCGACGCCGAACGAGATGTGGGGCACGACGGGGCGGAACAGGTCGAAGTCGTCCGGGTGGTCCCAGCGGGTGTCGTCGTGGTTGGCCGCGCCGATGTTGGGGACGACCTGGGTCCCCGCTGGGATGTGCACCCCGCCGAGCTCCGTGTCGACGGTCGCGCCGCGCGACGTGATCAGCAGCGGCGACTCCCAGCGGATGGACTCCTCGACCGCCTGCGCCATGAGCGACCGGTCAGCGTTCAGCGCGTCGAGCTGGTCGGGGTTCGTGAGGAGCCCATAGAGGAGGCTGCCCGTGGCCCGGTAGGTCGTCTCGGCCCCTGCGGGCAACAGCAGGCGCAGGAACGAGAAGATCTCCTCGTCGGCGAGGACCTCGCCATCGAGCTCCTCCTGCACCAGCAGGCTGATGACGTCATCACCGGGCTTGGCGCGCTTGGCCTCGACGACGTCGGTGAGGTACTCGCGCAGCGCCTGCGACGCGGCGATCCCCTTCTCGGGGTTGGCGGCGACGTTCACGACCCACACCGCCATGTCGTGGAACTGCGCGTGGTCCTGGTGTGGGATGCCGAGGAGCTCTGCGATCACCTGCACCGGGAAGCGGTACGTGAGCTCGCGGACCAGCTCGGCTGTGCCTCGACCGGCCTTCCCTCGTTCGGCGAACGAGTCGACCACCTCGTGCACGATCGGCTCGATCACGTCGGCCTCCCACCGCACGAGGCTCTTGTGGCGGAACGCCACGCTCACCAGCGAGCGATGCCGCTTGTGCTCCGGCTCGTCCATGCCGACGAGCACGAACGGACCCATCACCAGCTCCATGAGCTCGCGGATCACACCGCTCGAGTACGTGACGTTGTCGCGCAGCACCTGCGCGACGAGGTCGTAGGAGTAGACGTTGCACACCGGCCTGTCGCTCACGGTGCCGTCGAAGTTGATCTCGGTCGTCATGTCGACGGGCGCGGCCCGTCGTCGCTCGGCGAGGACCGGGTACGGATTGCGAACGTCGCCAGCCACCGTGTTGGTGAACTGGCCCATCGCATCGAAGGAGTCGTCGAACGCATCGGCCGCGATTGCTGACATGAGCGTCAGGTTAGTGACCGCGCACGGCCCGCGTCGTTAGGGTCGCCTGATGGAGTACGACGAGCTCGGGCTGTTCGAGGAGAACGCGGCGGAAGCGGGTCTGCCGTGGAACGGAACGCCGTCTGTGCGCCGAGCCGAGGTGGGCGGCGTCAGCGCGCTGGTGTGGGGCGACCAGCCGCCCGAGCTGGTGCTGGTGCACGGGGGCGCGCAGAACGCGCACACCTGGGACACCACCGCCCTCGCGCTGGGCCGGCCACTCGTCGCCATCGACCTTCCCGGCCACGGGCACTCCGCCTGGCGCGACGACCACGACTACCGGCCGGCGTCGATGGCGCCCCAGGTGGCCACCGCCATCGAGGCACTTGCGCCCGACGCGCTCGCGGTGTGCGGAATGTCCCTCGGAGGGCTGACGTCGCTCGCGCTCACCGACCAACGCCCCGAGCTCGTGCGCAAGCTGGCGCTCGTGGACATCACGCCTGGGGTGAACGGCGAGAAGTCGGCCGACATCCGTGCGTTCGTCTCCGGCCCCGAGACCTTCGACAGCTTCGACGTGCTCCTCGAGCGCACGATGCAGTTCAACCCGACGCGGTCCGAGTCGTCGCTGCGCCGCGGCATCCTGCACAACGCGGTGCCGAACGAGGACGGCACGTGGCGCTGGCGCTACGACCGGCTGCGCATGGAGTCCGTGAGCGACGCGGGCCAGTCGACCGCAGGCTCGGACGAGGCGATCGTCGTGTTCGGCGCGCTGTGGGACGCGGTGAGCCGGCTGACGTGCCCGTTGCTCCTGCTGCGGGGCTCGACGTCACCGGTGGTCGACGACGACGACGTCGCCGAGCTGCGCCGCCGGCAGCCCGAGGCCGACGTGGTCGTGGTGGACGGCGCCGGCCACTCCATCCAAGGCGACAAACCCGTCGAGCTCGCCGCCCTCCTCGCCAAGTTCCTCGACTCCTAGCCCGAATGTTGGATGCGAACGTTGCGAATTCCGCAACGTTCGCTCCGAAGTTCGGGACGTGGGACGGCTAGAGGAGGGCGTCGGCGGTGAGGGTGCGGAAGCGCTCGTAGCGCTCGGCGGTGGGGTCGAGCCAGCGGGGATCGGGATCGACCGTGCGCTCGATGCGCGCCCAGCGCGACCCGTCGCTCATCGCCCCCTCGAGTCCCGCGACGCAGCGGGCGATGAAGGCTGACCCCAGCGCGCCGCCCTCGGGCACCGCGACGACGTCCACGGGGAGGCCCGTGCAGTCGGCCAGCGCCTGCACCCACGGCTCGACCCGCACGCCCCCGCCGGTCGCGACGATGCGCCGCGGCGTGATCGCATCGCCGGCAACGTCGAGGTGGTGGCGCACGACGAAGCCCGCGGCCTCGAAGGCGGCGCGCTGCAGGTGCGCCGGTCCGTGCGTGAGGTCGAGCCCGTGCACCTCGGCGCGCAGGTCGGAGCGGTGCAGTGGGGTTCGCTCGCCCCGCACGTAGGGAAGCCACACCGGGATGCCACCGGGGTCGAGTGTCTCGCCCGACGACTCGCCGCCACCGCCGAGCTCCCTCGCCCAGTTGAGGAACAGGCCGCCCGCGTTGCTCGGCCCACCGATGAGGATCTTGCCGGGCGCCGTGTGGGGGATCGTCCACACGCCCGGCTTCTCGATCCAGTCGGGCATGACCGCCCACGTGATGAGCGTCGTGCCGCAGATCACCAACACGTCGCCGTCCTCGTCCGCGCCGGCCACGACCTGTTCCGCGAGCGCGTCGATGGTCCCGCCGCCGAGCACCGCGCTGCCGACGTGTCCGGCCACCTCGGTGCCGACCACGATCTCGGGCAGCTGCTCGGGCGTCGCGCCGGCCCGTGCGGTGAGCTCCGGGTCCCAACGGCTGCCGTCGAAGAGCGGGTACGCGGTGAACGCGCTCGTGGTGTCGATCGCGCCGCGGCCGCACAGCGCGTGGTTCGCCACGGCCTGAGCCGGCCAGTATCCAGTGGCGTCGGGGCAGTTGGCCACCAGCCACGAGAGGAACCCGAGCAGCTCGCCGCTCTCGGCCGGGTTGGCGTCCTCCTTGTGCCCGGGCTGGCGTCCACGTGCGTCGCCGTAGAGCAAGCCCGGTCCGGCGGCGTACCCGTCAGCGCGAACCGCGCCGAGCGACGGCACCATCGCGGCGACGTTCACGCCCCGCACGTCGAGGTCCGCGCTCACCTGTGCGTACGCGGCGGTGACGCCGTCGCGCCACGCCCGGTCGACGTCGTGCTCGAACGACTCCGGCGACGGGATGCTGATGCCGTGGGGCACCCGGGCGCGGGCGAGCACGTTGCCGTCACCGTCGGCCGCGATCGCCTTCACCGACGTGGTGCCGATGTCGATGCCCACCGTCGCCTCTGTGCTCATGCGGCGCACGATAGGTGGCACGGCGCGGACCTGACGGGCGTGTCAGGTCGCTGGTACGGTCGCCGGCCTGATGGGTGCGCTGGACGGCAAGGTCGCGATCGTCACCGGCGCCGGCCGTGGCATCGGCCGGGGCGAGGCCATCGCGCTCGCGCAGGAGGGGGCGACGGTCGTCGTCAACGACCTCGGCACGGCACTCGACGGGGCGCCGGACGCCAGCTCGGCGCAGGCCGTCGTGGAGGAGATCGTCGACGCCGGCGGCAAGGCATCGGCCAACGGCGACGACGTCGCGACGTGGCCGGGCGCCGAGCGCCTCGTGCGCCAAGCGGTGGACGAGCACGGCCGGCTCGACATCCTCGTGAACAACGCGGGCTTCCTGCGCGACCAGATGTCGTTCAACATGGACGAGGAGTCGTGGGACGCGGTGATCCGCGTCCACCTGAAGGGCCACGCCGCCACCGCCCGCTTCGCGGCCGAGCACTGGCGCGAGCGGTCGAAGGCGGGCGAAGCCGTCACCGGCAGGATCATCAACACGGTCTCAGAGGCCGGCCTCTACGGCGGCACCGGGCAAGCCAACTACGTCGCCGCCAAGGCCGGGAACGCCGGCATGACCATCGGGCTGGCGCGCGAGCTGAAGAAGTACGGCGTCACCGTGAACGCGATCGGGCCTCGTGCGCGCACCCGCATGACCGAGACCGTGCTCGGTGACTACGGCGCCGCCCCGGCCGACGGGAGCTTCGACGAGTGGGACCCCGACAACATCGGGCCCGTCGTCGCGTGGCTGTGCTCGGAGGGCGCTGCCGATGTGAGCGGCCAGGTGTTCGTGGTGTTCGGCGGGCGCGTCCACGTGATGGACGGTTGGAGCATGGTGGGCGAGATCGAGCAAGCGGAGCGCTGGTCGGTGCAAGCCATCGACGCGCGCAAGGACGAGCTGTTCGGGGGACGCCGACCCGGCATCCCCACGATGGGATTCGGGAGGTAGCTGCGATGGCTGCGATGACGGAGCTGAAGGGAACCGAGCTCGGTTCGACGACGGTGAAGATCGAGTCCGGTCCGGTGAAGGCGTTCGCGAAGGCGATCACCGATGCCGACGCCGGGTACCAGGCCGACGGCGCCGTCGTGCCGCCGACGTTCCCCTTCGTGTGGGGGTACTGGGGCACGATCGATGGCGGGAGCAAGGGCCTGCCCATCGACAAGCTCCGCGGCAAGGGACGGATGATCCTGCACGGCGAGCAGGAGTTCGACTGGCACCGCAACGCGCACGTCGGGGACGTGCTCGAGGGGACGGCGCGCATCAGCGACGTCTACGAGAAGGACACCTCGAGCGCGCTCATGGAGTTCTACGTGATGGAGACGTCGTGGAAGGACGCCTCCAGCGGTGAGCCGGTCGTCGATGTGAAGTTCACGCTCATCATCCGCGACACGGGCGTCAAGCAAGCCTCGTGAGCGAGGGCGCCCGTCTCGATCACGTCGCGATCGCAGTCGAGCGCTGGTCTGACGCGTTCCCCCGTTACGTCGCCGACCTCGGCGGCCGCTGGGTATCCGGCGGCCAAGGTCCTGGCTTCGCCCCGGCGCAGCTCGTCTACCGCGGCGGCATGAAGGTCGAGATCCTCCGACCGAACCAGGTGGAGGTGAACGACTTCCTGCGCCGGTTCCTCGATCGCAGCGGCCCGGGACCGCACCATCTGACGTACAAGGTCGACGACCTGCCCGCCGCCATCGAGGCGTGCGAGTCCGCCGGGTTCCCGCTGACGAACATCGACCTCCGCGACCCGCAGTGGCAAGAGGCATTCGTGCACCCGAAGGCCGCGGGCGGGATCGTCGTGCAGCTCGCGCAGACCGATGGCTCGGAGTGGCGCACCGGTCCGCCCACGGGCTTCCCCGCGTCGGCCTTGTCGGAGCCGGCAGACCTGCGCCGAGTGGTGCACGCCGTACGGTCGATCGATGATGCGCTCGCGCTGTTCGAGGGCGTGCTCGGCGGCGTTCGTCGCGAGGACGGTGACGGTTGGGTGGAGCTGTCGTGGCCTCCGGACGGAAGGGTGCGGCTCGTCGAGGCCCGCACGCCCGCGTTCCTGGCATGGATCGAAGGCCTGCCCGGACGGCTCCACGAGGTCGTCTTCGCGGTCGCGGACCCGGCGGACGTTCCCGACGCGGTCCGCGACGGCGACCGCTGGAT
>JBEEGB010000043.1:0-4276 GCA_041166585.1 Acidimicrobiaceae bacterium | reverse complement strand
CACCGCGACCTTCGTGGTCGCCGGCAGCGAGGCCACGAGGGCCTTCGCCGCGGTCTTGGCCTGGTCGAGCACCGCGGTCTTGTCGGTCGAAGCCGAGTCATCGAGCACGATCACGAGGCCGACGTCGCTCGTCGGCGCCGCGGCCGTCGTCGGCGTGACCGCCTTCGCGTTCTCGGTGAGCTCCAGCGAGCTCACGTCCTTGGCGTCGCCGTCGTACTGGAACACCACCGCGGTCTTCGTCGGGTCGGTGCTGTCGACGCGGCGGAGCACGACCGACGGCCCGGACGGAGCTGCGGCAGCCACCGGATCCTGTGCGGCCGAAGCCGGCGCGACGAGCGCGTAGAAGGAGACGACGATCGCCGTCAGCGCGACGAGGACCTCTCGCCCACCCCTGCGCTTCACCTGGTCCCCACGGCCTTGCGGGCGAACGCCTCTGGCTGGAAGACCTCGGCGCCGAGCCGGATGCCGAGGTCGGCGAGCTTCTCGGTGAACTTGGGGCGCACACCGGTGGCCTTGAGGTGACCGCGGAAGCGCCCGTGCTCGTCGACCCCCATGCCGTAGTCGAACAGGAAGACGTCTTGGAGGGTGATGACGTCGCCTTCCATGCCCTGCACCTCGGTGATGTGCGTGATGCGGCGGGTGCCGTCGCGAAGGCGCGTGAGGTGCACGATGAGGTCGAGGGCCGACGCCATCTGCTCACGGATCGCCCGGATCGGCAGGTCGAAGCCGGACATCAGCGTCATCGTCTCGATGCGGGCGAGGGTGTCTCGAGGCGTGTTCGAGTGGACGGTGGTGATCGAGCCGTCGTGGCCCGTGTTCATCGCCTGGAGCATGTCGAGCGCTTCTCCGGCGCGACACTCGCCGACCACGATGCGGTCGGGTCGCATGCGGAGGCAGTTCTTGACGAGGTCGCGGATGGTGACCTGGCCGCGACCTTCGATGTTCGGCGGACGGGCCTCCATCGCGAGGACGTGCTCCTGGTGCAGCTGGAGCTCCTTCGCGTCCTCAACGGTGACGATGCGCTCGTCAGCCGGGATGAACGACGACAGCACGTTGAGCGTCGTCGTCTTGCCGGTGCCGGTACCGCCGGAGACGATGATGTTGAGGCGGCCGACCACGCAGGCCTGGACGAACCGGGCCGCGTGTGCGTTCAGGGTGCCGAACCGGATCAGGTCGTCGATCTGGTACGGGTCCTTCGAGAACTTTCGGATGGTGAGGAAGGGTCCACCGATCGCCAGCGGGTGGATCACCGCGTTGACGCGGGAGCCGTCAGGCAGGCGGGCGTCGACCATGGGCGACGACTCGTCGATGCGGCGACCGATCTGGCCGACGATCTTGTCGATGATGCGGCGCAGGTGGGTGTCGTCGACGAAGCTGGCGCTCGTCTTTTCGAGCCGGCCCGCCTTCTCCACGTAGACCAGGTCGGGGCCGTTCACCATGACCTCGGTGACCTCCTCGTCCTTGAGGAGGCGGTCGATCGGTCCGTAGCCCAGGATGTCGTCGGAGACGTCCTGGATGAGCTGTGCCTTGTCGGCGGCCGAGAGCGGCGCCCGCTCCTGGGCGAGGGCTGCGTGGAGCTGCTCGTGCACACGACGGCGCAGGTCCTCCTCGGACAGGCGCTTGTCGTAGAGGATGGGGCCGAGCTCGTCGATCAGGTGGTGATGGATCTTCTGGCGCAGCTCGTCGAGCACGGGGTCACGACGGCGGCCCGCGGCGGGACCACCCTGGACCTCGTGCAACCTCTTGTACAGAGACATGTCCGCCTACCCTCTCTCGCCTTACCGGCGCTTCTTCTTGGCATCATCGGTGAGGAACAGGTCGGCCAGCTGCTCGAGCGCACGGGCCACGCCCGACTTCGGCGCGTCGAGCACGACCGGAGCACCCTTGTTGACCGACTGCGGAACGACCACGTCGCTCGGGATGAGCGAATCAGCCTTCAGCTGCAGGGTCCGCTCGACCTCACCCACGTCGAGCTTCACCTTCGAGTTCGCCCGGTTGAGGACGAGGCGGATCTTGGACATCGGCGTGTTCAGCAGACGAAGCGTCTGCAGGCCGATCTTCACGTTCTTGATGTTGGGGATGTCCATCCCCGCCACCAGCAGCACGTCGTCGCTGACCTCGATGAGGCCGAGCACGACGTCGTTGAAGTAGGCGGGCGTGTCGACGACCACGAACGAGCAGAACGTGCGCAGCATCTCGATGATCTTGAGCATCTCGTCGGCGCCGATCTGGTCGGCGAACGCCGGCTCGAGTGGCGCCGGCAGCACGAGGAGGCCGGACGGATCGTGACGCACGAGGAGGTTCTGGAGGAACCCGGGGTCGAGGCGGTCCATCGAACCGACCGCGTCGACGATGGTGTGCTGCGGTGCCAGCTTGAGCATCACGGCCACGTCACCGAACTGGAGGTCGGCGTCGACGAGCACGACGGGCTTGTCGCTGCGCCGGGCCAGCAGGACCGCGAGGTTGGCGGCGATGACCGACTTCCCTGCGCCGCCCTTCGTGGAGAACACCGTGACGACCTTGCCCATCTCGCCGGAGTCATCCGACCAGGAGGCTTCGGCCTTGCGGTTGCCGGCGAGCGTCTCGACGACGCGCTTCACCGCGTCCGCGAGCTGGACGGTGTCGACCGGCGCCGGGAGCACGTCGCGGATGCCGGCCTTCAGCGCCTGGCGGAAGAGCACCGTGGAGAGCTCCGGTGCGATGAGGATCGCACCGACC
This sequence comes from Acidimicrobiaceae bacterium, assembly GCA_041166585.1. Classification (GTDB taxonomy): domain Bacteria; phylum Actinomycetota; class Acidimicrobiia; order Acidimicrobiales; family JACDCH01; genus JBEEGB01. The sequence goes on along the minus strand of JBEEGB010000043.1, from coordinate 1,558 downwards.
TCGGGATGTTCAGCGATGACCCTCTCCACCTGAGCGAGCCCCGCGTCGTCACCACACGACGGGCCGAGGACGGCCACGAGCGGGATGCCCGTGAGCCGGTCCTCGAGTGCCGTGATACTGGGAAGCGGCACCGCGAAGTCGCCGAGCTGCATGGCCAGACGACTGCGGACAGCCTGGTCGGCATCGACGACCGCTACCGCGGCGCCGGGGCCGGCCGACGGCGCGCCGCGGTCGGGGACCTGATCTCGGTCGTCTTCGTCGTCGCCCAGGAAGAAGCTCATGGATCCTTCGTCGGAGTCGCGGGTGGGTGGGGGTCGTCTACTTGGTCGGGAAGCCGTTGGGACCGTACGGCGTGAGCTTCGTGGCGTCTTCGCCAGGCAGCACAGACGGGTACGGGTCCAGCTTCGGCAACGCCTGCGGCTGGTACTTCGCCGGCAGCAGGGTCAGGTAGAACGAGTCAGGCGAGACGGACGTGATGAGCTGCGCCGCCTCCGGCGTGACCTCGAGGGTGATGAGGCCGGTGTTCACCTGCGTCCCCGTCGTGGTCTGCCCACCGGTGGTGGTGCCGTTGTTGTTCGTGCTGACCTCACCGGGCTGGGGCACGGCCGTCTTGTCGACGAGCAGCACCTTGGCCGCCTGGTACAGGTAGCGGGACGGGTTGCACACCAAGACCTTGCCGTCGTTGGCCGTGGGCTGCGTCTGGCCGGGATCGAAGGAGGAGACGATGGAGCCCTTGGCGCCGTCGATGCTGAACTGGCCGGCCTCCGGCTTCTTGCAGTACGGCGTCTCGGGCTGGACCATGATGTTCACGAAGTCGCCCGGCACGATGACGCCGGCGACACCCTTCACCTGGTCGACCGAGATCGTGACCGCCACGCACGGCACCGGCGGGTTGGCCGTGGCCGGCCCGCAGTTCTCGTCCAACCGGGAGTTGAACGTGATCGAGGACTCGATCTGGTTGGCGAACATGCCGTCGACCAGGATCTGGTTCTTCGCCAGTGGGGCGACGGCGACCTTGTCGAGGATCACGCTGGGATCGGTGATCGCGGTGACCGGCTTGTACTCCGCCGAGATCTTCGCGTTCTGGTCGATGTAGCCCTGCTGCTGCGCTTCTCGACCGGTGAGACCGCGAGGGATGTCCCTCACCACCTTGATGACGGTGACCTGCCGGGCGTTGCCCTTGGCGCGGTCATCGGCGCTGTTGACGTAGTTGAACACCAGGAATGCAGAAATGGCGCCCACCACCACGGCTGCAATCAGGATCAACGTTCTACGAGAGCTCACACCCACCTCGTTCCTCGGACATGCGCTCGCGCGCCACACAACGTCGTGTCATCCGGCCCCTCCCGACGGCCCACGCAATCGTAGGCCGGCAGCAGTTCCGGAACGTGCCATGCCATGGGGCAGGGCTCGCACCTGACTAATCGGTTGCTTCGCGGAGGAAACTGAGCGCAGATCCGGAGAAATTGGGTCGGGATGCGTTGAAACTACTCAGCGTCGTCTACGGCGGCAGGATCCGTCGACGGAGCGTGATCGGCGAACGCGACCTCGGGCTCGG
>JBEEGB010000042.1:0-6292 GCA_041166585.1 Acidimicrobiaceae bacterium | reverse complement strand
GCGACCTCGAAACCCTGCTTCGCCAGCGCGGGTTGCCGCTGTTCTCGGTCGACACCCACCGGCCGGGCGGCGACTTCGACGTGCTCGCGTTCAACCTCTCCGCCGAGCTCATCTACACGAACGTCCTCAACTGCATCGACCTGGCCGGCGTGCCCGTCCGGGCCGCGGACCGGAGGCCCGAGGACCCGCTCATCGCCGCTGGCGGGCACTGCACGTTCAACCCCGAGCCCTTGGCCGACTTCCTCGACTTCGTCGTGCTCGGTGATGGCGAAGAAGCCGTCGGAGAGATCACCGAGGTCATCGGGGCGTGGAAGCGCGGCGGGCGGGCGTCACGAGAGGTCGTGCTCCGCGACCTCGCGCAGCTGCCCGGGGTCTACGTCCCCTCGCTCTACGACGTCCGCTACGACGGTGAGCACCTGGCGTCCGTCACCCCCCGGTTCCCGGACGTGCCCGCGCGCGTCGAGAAGCGCACGGTGGCCGATCTCGGTCAGTGGCCCTATCCAAAGAACCAGCTCGTGCCCCTCACCGAGGTGGTCCACGACCGGCTGAACGTCGAGGTCTTCCGCGGCTGCACGCGCGGGTGCCGCTTCTGCCAGGCCGGCATGATCACCCGTCCCGTGCGCGAGCGGCCGGCCGATCAGGTCCGCCACATGATCGACAGCGGCCTGCGCCGAACCGGCTACGACGAGGTCGCGCTCACCTCCCTGTCGACCGCTGACTTCAGCGGCATCGAGAAGGTCGTGGCCGACACCGTCGGGTGCGGCTCCAACATCTCAGTGTCGCTGCCGTCGCTCCGGGTCGATGCGTTCACGGTCGGCATCGCCGCACAGCTGCAGCAGGGCCGCCGAACGGGGCTCACGTTCGCGCCAGAGGCGGGCTCGTGGCGGATGCGCCAGGTGATCAACAAGCTCATCACCGAGGACGACCTCTACGCCGCCGTCGAGTCCGCGTACTCGCAGGGCTGGCGCCGGATGAAGCTCTACTTCCTCACCGGCCTCCCCACCGAGACCGACGAGGACACGATGGGCATCGCCGAGCTGAGCCGGCGCTGCGTCGAGCTCGGTCGCAGCCACGTGAAGGGTGCCTCGGTCACGGTGTCGGTCGGCGGGTTCGTGCCCAAGCCGTTCACCCCGTTCCAGTGGTTCGGTCAGAACACGGTGGCTGAGCTGTCCCGCAAGGTCGGCCTCCTCCGTGACGCGCTCAAGCGAGACCGAGGCGTCCAGCTCAAGTGGCACGATCCGAAGGCGACGCTCGTCGAGGGGATCGCCTCGCGTGGCGATCGAAGGCTCGGTCCCGTGATCGAGACGGTTTGGCGTCGCGGCGGCGTCTTCCAGGAGTGGTCGGAGCACTTCGACGTCCGCCTGTGGCAGGACGCGATGGCTGAGCACGGGCTTTCGGTGGACTGGTACACGCACCGGCACCGCACCGAGGACGAGGTCCTCCCGTGGGATCACCTGTCGGCCGGGCTGCACAAGGACTTCCTGTGGCAGGACTGGCGCGACGCCCTCGCCGAGCTGGGGCTCCCCGATTGCCGCTGGACGCCGTGCTATGACTGCGGCGCGTGCACGGGCTACGGCATCGAGCACATCGTCGCCTCGGCCACCCCGCCAGCCGGCGGCAGTCAAGGCACAGGTCAGCTGGTGTTCCTCCGATGAGATACCGCATCCGTTTTTCGAAGCTGGGGAAGATCCGCTTCACCAGCCACCGTGATGTCGCTCGCATCTGGGAGCGCGCACTGCGGAGGGCCACCGTCTCTGTGGCCTACAGCGAGGGCTTCAACCCTCGTCCCAAGCTGAGCTTCGGGCTGGCGCTGTCGACCGGCCACGAGTCCCTCGGCGAATACCTCGATGTCGAGAGCTTGGGAGCGCTCGACACCGAAGAGCTTCCCGCCCGGCTCGACCCGTGCCTGCCCGTCGGATTCGACGTGCAGGCGGCGGCCGAGGTCGAGCCCGGCATCGCGTCGCTGCAGCAGGCTGTGACCAGCTGCACGTGGCGCATCGAGGTGACGGGGATCGGCGAAGCCGATCTCGACGCCAGGGTCGAGCGGCTGCTGGCCGCCGACGAGCTGGTCGTCACCCGTGAGCGCAAGGGTCGCCCGGTCACCGATGACCTCCGGCCCGCCATCCTGTCCGTTTCCCCCGCTGCGCAGACCGCAGCCGGCGCCGAGGTCGTGGCCGAGCTGGCCACCCAGCCCCGGGGCTTGCGACCCTCTGAGCTCGTCTCCGTCGTGACCGACGGTGATGACACGCTCGAAGAGGGTCGCGTGTGCAGGCTGCACCAGTGGGTGTTCGTCGACGGCGCGCGACGGGAGCCGCTCCCGCTCCTGTCGCACGCGACGCCGACGCGCCACGCCGAGGCGTGTGCGTCATGAGAAGGGAACTTCCCCATGTCCGATCCAACCTCCACCCCGGAGGACCGTCCGGCGCCTGATGCCGGTCCCACCGACGCCGACTCGACTGCTGCGGGAGACGCTGGCGCGAAGAAGCGCCGCCGCGGCTCGCGCGGTGGACGCAACCGAAGCCGTAGCCGCTCCGGCACCAGCCGGACCGGGCTCGGCGCGGCCGACCTCGACCGCCAACCCGACGAGCTGCCCGACCGCCTGAGCGAGGGGCAGCCCCGCGACCCCCTGGTCGCGGAGAAGGCGCTCGTGCGGCGGTCCGAAGCATCGTCGTCTGCGTCGATCGTGGAGGGCGAACCGCGCGGGACGTCGGCTGGGACCGCGCGGCCCCGCATCGGCGACAGCCGCCCGGCCCCGCCCTCGGCGGCGACCCCTCGCGCCGGCAGCGACCGGTCGCGGTCCGACGGACCAGATGGCGACACCGACAGCTCAGGCAAGACCCGCAGGCGGCGTAGAGGCGGCCGCGGTCGCAGCGGTGACGGGGGAGGAGGAGGCGGCGACGGCGCCCGCACCTCAGCGCCCCGAGCGCGCCGGGGCACGACCTCCAGGGGCACGGCTCCGATCCCGATCCGGGCCACCCTGGTCGACGACGACCCGCTCGAGCTCGATGACGACGTCCTCGAGGCTCGGCGCGGCCGGGAGCGCAAGGGTCGCCCCGTCGGTCGCTACCTCATGTGCGTGCACGTGAGCGAGGGCGCGACCCAGATCGCCGTGCTCGAGGGGCGGGCGCTCATCGAGCACTACGTCTCCCGGCCGGCCGACGACGTCAGCCAGATCCACGGCAACATCTACCTCGGCCGCGTGCAGAACGTGCTCCCCGGCATGGAGGCGGCCTTCATCGACATCGGCACGCCGAAGAACGCCGTGCTCTACCGCGGTGACATCCAGTACGACCCGGAGGACGTCGAGGAGAAGGGGTCGAACCTGCGGATCGAGCAGATCCTCAGGGCGAAGCAGACGATCCTCACCCAGGTCACGAAGAACCCGATCGCCCACAAGGGCGCGCGCCTCACGCAGGAGGTCTCGCTCCCCGGGCGGTTCGTGGTGCTCATCCCCAACAGCACGACCTACGGCATCTCCAAGCGCCTGCCCGACGACGAGCGCAAGCGGCTGCGGGCCATCCTCGACAAGGTGAAGCCGAAGCAGCACGGGGTGATCGTGCGCACCGCGGCCGAGAACGTGACCAGCGAGGAGGTGGAGCGTGACGTCCTCCGGCTGCTCCACCAGTGGGAGCAGATCGAGGGTCTCGGCAAGCGGAACCAGGCGCCTGCGCTGCTGTACCGCGAGCCGGACATGGCGGTGCGGGTCATCCGTGAGGAGTTCAACAGCGAGTACAGGGGCATCGTCCTCGACGACCGGGTGATGTTCGAAGAGGTCCGCGACTACGTGGCGTCCATCTCACCGGCGCTCGCCGACAGGGTCATCTACTTCGACCCGTCGCAGGAGCCGCTGCCGCTGTTCGAGCGGTTCCACGTTCACGAGCAGCTGCACAAGGCCCTCGACCGCAAGGTGTGGCTGCCATCCGGCGGCTCGCTGATCATCGAGCACACCGAGGCGCTCACCGTCATCGACGTGAACACGGGCAAGAACGTCGGCACCTCGAGCCTCGAGGAGACCGTCTACCGGAACAACCTCGAGGCTGCGGTGGAGGTCGCTCGGCAGCTTCGCCTCCGAGACATCGGCGGCATCATCGTCGTGGACTTCATCGACATGGAGATCCGGAACAACCGGGACGACGTGATCCGGGTCTTCCGTGACGCCCTGGCCAGGGACAAGACCCGCACGCAGGTGTTCGACATCTCCGAGCTCGGCCTGGTGGAGATGACCCGCAAGCGCATCGGGGAGGGTCTCCTCGAGTCGTTCACCAGCCTCTGCCCGATCTGCGAAGGTCGCGGCCTCGTCTTCGACCAATCCCTCTTCCCCGAGGAGTGACCCCGTCTGGCCGTCGTTGCTGCTGGACCGGTAGAGTCGACCCCCTATGTATGCAGTCATCAAGACCGGCGGGAAGCAGGAACGAGTCATCGAGGGCCAGCGGCTCGCGGTCGAGCGCCTCGGCGTGGCGACCGGCGAGGACGTGGCGCTCACCCCTGTGCTCCTGGTCGATGGCAGCACCGTCCTCTCGACGCCGGCCGAGCTGGCGGGCGCAGCCGTGACCGCCCGAGTGGTCGGCGAGAGCACCGGCCCCAAGATCACCGGCTTCAAGTACAAGAACAAGAGCCGCTCGCGCCGGCGGTGGGGTCACCGCCAGCACTACGACACCATCGAGATCACCGGCATCACCGCCGGCGGGAAGTAGAGGCACCCGATGTCGAAGACCAAGGGCGGCGGCTCCACCCGCAACGGGCGTGACTCCGCCGCGCAGCGCCTCGGCGTGAAGGTGTACGACGGCACCATCGTCGGCCCCGGCGCCATCATCGTCCGCCAGCGCGGCACCCGCTTCCACCCCGGCGAGAACGTCGGTCGTGGTGGGGACGACACCCTCTTCGCGCTCGCCTCCGGCTCCGTGAAGTTCGGGAAGCGCAAAGGCCGCAAAGTCGTCGACATCCTCCCAACGGCGACGACAACGGGCGAGTAGCCACTTTTTCCCCACGATCTGAAAGAGATCGCTAAGCCTGGGAGATCGACAGGCCGATAGGTCCTCTGATGGGACCGATCAAGCGGCGGAGGAAGCGAGCAAAGGGCGAGCGCGGCTCCGTGCTCGTCGAGGCCGCGTTCATCACGCCGATCTTCATGATGCTCCTCTTCGGGGTGATCGAGTGGGGCTACGGCTTCATGGACCGCCTCACGGTCGCGAACTCCAGCCTGGCCGGCGCCCGCGTGGCGTCGAGCGAGGGCAGCAACTCGCTGGCTGACTACAACATCCTGCAGGCGATCGCCAAGGCCTCGTCGGTGATGAAGTCGGGCCAGATCCAGGTGATCGTGGTCTACAAGGCCACCGCGCCGGGGGGCAGCACCACGTCGGTGCCCGCAGCCTGCCTCACCGCCAGCCAGAGCGGATCGTGCAACCGCTACACCGGCGCCAACTTCGCCTCGGCGCAGACGCTGTTCGGCTGCGCGGCCGGAGACCTCGACATCGCCTGGTGCCCCTCCACGACGGACTCCCGCAAGTCGGCTGCCGCGGGCGTGCACGGGCCTCCCGACTACATCGGTGTGTACGTGCAAGGCGTCCACACGAACGCCACTGGGTTCTTCGGTTCCACCTACACGTTCAGGGGCGACACCATCATCCGCATCGAACCGACGACGTCGTCATGAAGCGCGCCCGTCACAACCGTGGTGCTGACGACCGTGGTGCGGTGCTGGTCGAGTTCGCGCTCGTCTTCACGTTCCTGTGCACGCTCGTCTTCGGCGTCGTCGAGTTCGGCATGGCCTGGCAAGACAGGCTGACCGTCGAGACCGCTACGCGGTCGGGCGTGAGGGTCGGGAGCAACCTCGGCCAGAACCTGCAGGCCGACTACAACCTGCTCCTCGGTGTGAAGTCCGCGCTCACCGACGTCGGCATGTCGAACGTCGTGTACGTGGTCGTCTACAAGTCGACCGCGATCAACGGCGTGGTCCCGCCGACGTGCACGACAGGAACCTCTCAGTCGACCGCGACAGTCAAGTGCAACGTCTACACCGGGGCTCAGCTCACCTCGCTCGCCTCGAGCCAGTTCGGGGGCACCTCAGGCAAGCTCGACGCCTCGTGGCCCCCGTTGAGCCGGCAGAACGTGCAGTCCGCAGGTCCCGACTACTTGGGCGTGTGGATCAAGGTCACCCATCCGTACGTCACCAAGCTGTTCGGCAACTCCACGACCATCGCCGACTCCGCCGTCATGCGACTCGAACCGGCGTAAGGGCTCCATGACCATCACCAGTGCACCCAAACCCGTGGGCAAGCGAGGCAAGCGCTGT
>JBEEGB010000041.1:0-3703 GCA_041166585.1 Acidimicrobiaceae bacterium | reverse complement strand
AGACTCGCTGCAGGGATCGCTGAAGCGACGCTGAAGGCCCGAGTCGCACGCTGTGTTCCAGAGCCGCAACGAAGCGTCTCGGGGATGAACAAGGGGATGTGCGGATGAGCTCACTCACGATCGACACTCGAGCGCAGGCTGGCGACACTCGAGCGCAGGCTGGCGACATTCGAGCGCAGGCTGGCGACACGCAAGCCAACGCCGGCTGGTGGCTCGCCTCTGACGGCAAGTGGTACTCGCCCGACCAGCACCCGGACTGGACGGCGCCGACCGTGTCGGCCGCGACGGTCGCCCCTGCGGCACGGCGGGGCGAGCCCGACCTCCTGATGCGGGCCGTCGGTCGCAGCCAGATCCTGTTCGGCATCCGGCTCATCCTCATCGGCGTGGGGATCACGGTCCTGACGTTCGCGATGCAGCTGCCCATCTTCCTGATCACGTGGGGCCCGGTCGTGGTCGGCATCAAGCAGATCGCCCAGGGGATGAAGAAGCTCAACGCCCGGCTGTAGCACCCCCGAGCAGCACGCCACCGGCGGTCACCGTCAATGGCGACGGTGGCCGCCGGTTTCGCGCGCAGGCAACGCGCTTTGCCCATCCGTGCGGAACGTCCACACTGCCCGCATGGGCACCAACCAGCTCCAGACCGAAGCGACCACGGTGAAGCGCCTCCCGGCGCGCGCTTCCTATGAGCGCGACGAGGCGTACGCCGTGCTCGACGAGGGGCTCATCGCTCACGTCGGCATCGCCGTCGACGGCCAGCCGTTCGTGATCCCGATGGTCTACGGGCGCGACGGCGACCGGCTGCTGCTCCACGGATCGGTGGCCAGCCGACTGCTGCGCACCCTCGACACGGGGACCCCGGTGTGCGTGACGGTGACGATCCTCGACGGGCTCGTGCTCGCCCGGTCGCAGTTCCACCACTCGATGAACTACCGGTCGGTCGTGGTGCTCGGCACCGCCACCCGGCTACACGACGCTGCCGCGGCCGCGGCGGCGCTCGAGTGCATCGTCGACCACATCGTGCCCGGCCGCCCTGCGGAGGCCCGGCCTGGCAACGACGCCGAGCTGCGGCAGACCACCGTGCTCGAGCTGCCCATCGAGGCGGCTTCGGTCAAACGGCGCACCGGCGGCCCCATCGACGACGAAGCCGACCTGGACCTCGGCGTCTGGGCCGGCGTGGTGCCCGTCCACCTCTCGATCGGCGAGCCGGTCCCGGACCCCGACCTCGGCGACGTCGCCTTGCCGGCGTCACTGGATCCATACCGCCGGCCGTAGCCTGCGGCTGTGCTGCCGTTGGTCATGGGCGTCCTGAACGTCACCCCGGACTCGTTCTCGGACGGCGGGCGCTACCTCGACCACGACGCGGCCATCGCGCGAGGGCTGGAGCTGGCGGCCGAAGGAGCCGCCATCGTCGACGTCGGCGGGGAGTCGACCCGCCCCGGAGCCGACCCGGTGCCCGTCGCCGAGGAGCTGCGCCGGGTGCTGAGCGTCGTCGAGGGCCGCGCGCCCCACGTGCGGGTGTCGATCGACACCACCAAGGCCGAGGTGGCCGAAGCCGCGATCACCGCCGGCGCCACCCTGGTCAACGACGTCACCGCGTCTTTGTACGAGGTGGCAGCCGCGCACGGCGCCGGCTTCGTGGCCATGCACATGCTCGGCGAGCCCAAGACCATGCAGCGCGATCCCACGTACGACGATGTGGTCGGCGAGGTCCGCGACTTCCTCGTGGAGCGGGCGGAGGCGGCCTCCGCGGCAGGGGTCGAGGAGGTCTGGATCGATCCCGGCATCGGGTTCGGCAAGACCACGGCGCACAACCTCTCCCTGCTGCGGCACCTCGATGTGCTGGTCAAGACCGGTTTCCCCGTCGTCGTGGCCACGAGCCGCAAACGGTTCCTCGGTGAGCTCCTGGCGACGTCGGACGGCGCGACCGGGGCGGGAACCGTGCCCGTCGAGGACCGCCTCGAGGGTTCGGTGGCGACGGCCGTCTGGGCGATGGTGCAGGGTGCGGGCATGATCCGGGTGCATGATGTGCGGGCCACGGTGCACGCAGCCAAGGTCGTCGCCGGGTGAAAACGAGGGAAGGACCGCAGCTGTGCCGGGCATGAAGGGCAAATGGGCCCAGGGGATCCAACCCCGCAACTTCGCATGGGTCATCAAGGACAAGCTCGCCGTCTGCGAGCGCCCCGGGGGCTACGGCGCCAACCACCGTCGGGTCCGCCGCCAAGAGGAGATCATCTGGATCCGCGAGCAGGGCTTCGCCTGCGTCGTGTCGATGATCCCGTCCCCCCACAACCTGCACAATTACGACGAGCTGGGCGTGGTGTGGCGCCACCGCCCGCTCGGTGCCCATGACGACGTGCCCCGCTACCTCGCGTCCTTCTACCCCGAGCTGCGCCAGCTGCTGGCGGAGGGCCAGAAGGTGCTCGTCCACCAGGATGAGCTCGGCGACCGCGTGTCGGGCGTGATGGCCGGCTTCCTGCTCTGGTCGGGGATGGTGGAGAGCGGACCGCGGTCGATCTCGATCACCGAGCAGCTCGTCCACCGCCAGCTCGGTCCGATCGGACGACAGCTGGTCACGGTCGCGGCCACCCTGCCACCGCCCGCGGCGTAGCGCGTGCCCGATCTCATCGAGCTGCGGGGTCTCGTGGCTTCAGGCCACTGCGGTGCGCTGCCCGAAGAGCAGGCTCGGGCCCAGCCGCTCGAGGTCGATCTCGACGTCGAGGTCGACCTCACCCGCGCCGGAAGGAGCGACGAGCTCGCCGACACCGTGGACTACGGCGCGCTGTGCGAGATCGTCGAGCGCGTGCTGGTGACCGAGCGGTTCACGCTGCTCGAACGCCTCGCGGTCCGTCTCGCGGAGATGATCCTCGGCGACGACCAGGTGCTGGCCGTGACCGTGTCGGTGCGCAAGCTGCGCCCCCCGGTGCCCCAGCAGCTCAGCACCTCAGGCGTGCGCATCACCCGGCGCCGCGCCTGATGGCCGAGCGCCGCCGGGTGGTCCTGGCGCTCGGTTCCAACCTCGGTGATCGTCGCCGCTACCTGCGCGAAGCGATCGATTCGATCAACGGGGTCACGGCGGTGTCCGGTGTCTACGAGACCGAGCCGATGGGTGGTCCCGGCGGTCAAGGGCCCTACCTGAACGTCGTGGTGGCCGTCGAGACCGACGCCGAGCCCCGCGCCCTCCTCGGCATGTGCCGCAGGCTCGAAGCCGCCGCAGGGCGGGTGAAGGACGAGCGGTGGGGGCCGCGCACGCTCGACGTCGACATCCTCTGGATCGATGGCACCACGGTGTCCGAGCCGGACCTCGAGGTTCCCCACCCGCGAATGCGCCAGCGCCGCTTCGTGATGATGCCGCTGGCCGATGTGGCGCCCGACCTGCTCGAGCCGGGCTGGGAGGACCGCGCCGAAGGCTGGGTCACACCAGTGGAAGCGCTGTGAGCTCGCTCACCGTCCGGGTGGTGGGCGCAGGTCGGGCCGGGCGGTCGCTGGCTGCCGCGCTCGGCCAGCTGCATTGGTCGGTCGAGCTCTCGGGTCGCGACAGCGATGTCTCCGGCGCGGCGGACGGCGTCGAGCTCCTGGTGCTCGCGGTGCCGGACGGGGCGATCGCCGAGGTCGCGGCATCCGTCGAGCCGGTCGCGTCGACGGTGGTCGCCCACCTCGCCGGCTCGCTCGGCCTCGAGGTGCTCGCGCCCCATCGGCTTCGAGC
>JBEEGB010000040.1:0-2619 GCA_041166585.1 Acidimicrobiaceae bacterium | reverse complement strand
CCGAATTTCCGAAGTCAGCACCGGCAGAACGGGCTGAGGGTGCGGGATCGCGGATCAACCCAGCTGCTGGCAGCCGAGCTGGGGAGCGGGTTGGTCGTCGTCGAGGACGGCGTAGGCGCACAGGGTGTGCCGGCCCGGCGGGACGGGGACGTCGATGGCGAAGCCGTGCGCGGCCCCGTACGCCGGGTGGGACCGGCCGACGTCAGGCCGTCCGACGTTGGCGGTGCCAGAGGCCACGGTCACGCCATCGACGGTGACCTGCACCGCGATCGGCTCCGCGGTGCGCGGGCCGATCGCCCAACCGGCCAGCTGCGCGCGGCCATCGACGAGCGCGGTGGCGCGGTCGAGCACTCCGAAGGGAAGGGAGGACACGTCCAGGTCGGTGCAGCCGAGCTCCGGCGTCACCTGGTGCACGTCGTCCTCGGCCGTGATGCACACGTGGTGGCGTCCGTCCGCCAGTCCCAGGTCGAGGTTGAACCCGTGCCGGGTCCCGGTGAACGGGTGCGCCGGCGCGAGGTCGGCCCGCTCGCCGTCGGCCGCGAAGCTCGACACGGTCCGTCCGTTGACGACGACGTGCATGGTGACCGGGGTCGGCGTGTCGGGGTCGAGCGCCCACCCGGACAACGTCAGTCCGGCCGGCGTCGTCTGCGCCACCTCGAGCGTCCCGGTGGGCGCCGCGTCTGACACAACGGGACGTGAGCCGCTCACATCGAGGGGTTCGATGTGCAGGACGCGCCGACCGCCGCTCGCGTAGCCGACGCCTCCTGCCCAGGCGTGGAAGGCGATTCGGTACCGCCCGTCGGGGCCCGCCACGACCGCGCCGCCCCCGGGGCCGGCCACGCCGTCGCGCGAGCCGAGCCACGGTCCGGAACCGCTCTGGTCGCTGCACGGACCCAAGGGCGAGGAGCAGCGGGCGTACCCCGTCGCATAGCTCGACGTCGCCCAGTAGGCGCCCGAGTAGATCAGCCACCAGGCACCGTCGGCCGCGCTGCCGGCGTGGACCATCGAGGGGTTCTCGACCCCACCCCGCTGCCAACCAGCGGCTGCGCCGAGCAGGCGCACCGGGTCGCCGACCAGGTGCAGACCGTCCCGGCTCAACGCGCTGCCGAACAGCTGGTAGCCCGTCGCCCCGGCCGCCTTCCAGTACAGGTAGGGCGTCCCGTCGTCCGCCACCATGATCGACGGGTCGATGGCACCGGTCCCGCCGGTGCCGTCGCACACCAACGGCGGCTGGAACGGCAGCGGCGCGTACGGCCCGCCCGGCACCGCGGAGGTCAGCCGATCGACGCACTGCGAGCCGTCGGCGCTACCCATGCTGACGTAGAGCACCCACGTGTCACCGAGCTTGGCGACGCTCGGAGCCCACGTCGCGCCGGGCACCGCCCACCCCGGCCGCTGCGGCGCGGCGTCGGTCGGGGGAAGCCAGCTCGCGAGGTCCGGCGACGCGCTCACCTGCACGTTGCGCCCGTCCCGGTTGGTGGCGAAGGCGTACCACGCGTCGCCACCCCAGACGATGCTCGGATCGGGGAAGTCGACGTTGAGCACGGCGGCCCGCAGCTGCTGCGGCGGGGGCTCGCCCGGCGGCGCGTCCTGCGGGATCGGCGCCTGCTCGGACGCTGGGACGGTTGCCGGCGCCCGAGGATCGAGCGTCGGTCTCGGCGCCTGCGCGGCTCGCACCGCATCAGCCTCGAGCGGCCCGCCCCCGTCGGCCGTCACCAGGTCGGCCAGCTCGCTCGCCGCCACCCAGCGCCGTCCACTGCCGGCCGCGAGCGCGTCGCCGCGCGCCAGGAGGAGCAGCGTCGCCGCGGCAACGCACAGACCGAGCCAGTTGGGCAGCCGCCGCCGCACTCGCGAAAGGGTACTGCCCCCCCTTCCCGCCCGAACTTCGGAGGCAACCGTGCGGAAAACGCACCGTTCGCATCCAACATTGCGTTAGGGGTTGGTCAGGGCTCTCGGGGTGCGGGGGCGCTGGTCTCGAGGGCGGCGAGCTCGGCTTGGACCTCGTCCCAGGTGAGCACGTCGCGCTCGGAGACGAGCACGCCTTGGCGTTCTGCCTCCATGTGCACCTTCGACCATCGGAAGAAGATGCCGAAGATGATCCCCCACAGCAGGAACCCTCCGACGAGCTTCATCACGACACCCGCGATCTGCTGGTCGTTCACCGCGTCGATGCCCCACAGCCGGTCGACCTTGTCGTACACGCGGTACACGGGGTGCTCGGCGAGGATCAGCCACGCCGACGGGATCGTCGGCACGATCGACTGGCAGAACAGGTAGAGCATCTGGCCCGGCAGGGACAGGCGCAGCTCTGGCAGCGGCCCGCAGATCGGCATCCACATCAGCAGCGCGGTGCTGACGAGCAGCAGGTGCAGCCCGTAGAGCACCGCAGCGACGTCGACGGCGGTGTTCACCGTCGGCGGCCAGTGGGTGAACACGAACGCAGCGTTGAACACGAGCCCCGCCACCACCGGCTTGCACAGGCGGCGCACGATGTTGCCCGCGAACCACCCGTCACCGACGATGAGTCGCGCCAGCCACGTCGGTGTCGCCAGCAGGAACAGCGGCGGGACGACGAACGTCATCAGCAAGTGCTGCACCATGTGCACCGAGTAGAGGTAG
>JBEEGB010000039.1:0-4075 GCA_041166585.1 Acidimicrobiaceae bacterium | reverse complement strand
TGGATGGGGCGATTTTGGTGGTGGCGGCGACGGATGGGCCGATGCCTCAGACCCGGGAGCATGTGTTGTTGGCGCGTCAGGTGGGGGTGCCGTCGATTGTGGTGGCGTTGAACAAGGTGGACATGGTCGATGATGAGGAGCTGTTGGAGCTGGTGGAGATGGAGGTGCGGGAGCTGCTCACTGAGTATGAGTTCCCGGGGGATGACACGCCGGTGGTGCGGGTGTCGGCGTTGAAGGCGTTGGAGGGGGATGAGGCGGCGGCGGCGGGGGTGTTGGAGTTGATGGCGGCGGTGGACAGCTTTGTGCCGGAGCCGGTGCGGGATCTGGAGAAGCCGTTCTTGATGCCGATCGAGGATGTGTTTTCGATCACGGGGCGGGGCACGGTGGTGACGGGCAAGGTCGAGCAGGGTGTTGTCCACACCGGTGACGAGGTGGAGATCGTGGGGATCCGCCCGACGCAGAAGACGACGTGTACGGGTGTGGAGATGTTCCGCAAGCTGTTGGATCAGGGTCAGGCCGGTGACAACATCGGGGCGTTGTTGCGGGGCACGAAGAAGGAGGACGTGGAGCGGGGCCAGGTGTTGGCCAAGCCCGGTTCGATCACGCCGCACACCCTGTTTGAGGGTCAGGTGTATGTGTTGACCAAGGAGGAGGGCGGCCGGCACAAGCCGTTCTTCGGGAACTACCGGCCCCAGTTCTACTTCCGGACCACCGATGTGACCGGCAGCGTGACCTTGCCCGAGGGGACCGAGATGTGCATGCCGGGTGACAACACGTTGATGACGGTGGAGCTGATCCATCCCATCGCCATGGACGAAGGACTCCGTTTCGCCATCCGTGAGGGTGGCCGTACCGTAGGCGCCGGCCGCGTCACCAAGATTCTCAAGTGATCGGTGAATGACGGTGGCTGAAAAGCAGAAGATCCGAATCCGGCTCAAGGCGTATGACCACGAGGTCATCGACCAGTCGACCCGCAAGATCGTCGAGACGGTCCTGCGCACGCAGGCCAACGTGCGCGGGCCGATCCCGTTGCCGACGGAGAAGCACCGCTACACGGTCATCCGGTCACCGCACAAGGACAAGGACTCGCGCGAGCACTTCGAGATGCGCGTGCACAAGCGGCTGCTCGACATCCTCGAGCCCTCGCCCAAGACCGTGGACTCGCTGCAGCGCCTCGAGCTCCCCGCCGGCGTCGACATCGAGATCAAGATTCAAAACGCGTAGCTGACGCTCGCGCAGGCGCAGCCGTCGCGAGACCGTGTCACGTACACTCGCCCCGCCCCTGCGGGGGCGAAGGCGGGGGTCTCCTAGCGAGCGGAGGAGCGGTTCTGTGAGTGACATGGGCGCAGGCAAGATCGACCTCGGGATCCCCGGGATCGAGGACGTCGTCCTCATCGGGCAGTCCCTGTCCCACACCACCTACCGCGTGCGCGACGCCGCGTCAGGGCGGACGGTCATCGTCAAGGTCCTGAACGGGTCGGCGTCCACGCCGGGCCTCGCCGAGCGCTTCGGTCGTGAGCAGGACGCCATGGCCGAGCTCGCTCCGCACCCGAACATCGTCACCGTCTTCGGCCACGGGTTCACCTCGAGCGGCCAGCCCTACATCGTCACCGACGAGGTCGCCGGCGGCTCGATCGCCGACCGTCTCCGCGGCCCGACGCCGATGACCGGGCCGGACATCCTCAGCCTCGGCATCCGCCTCGCGGGAGCACTCGAGTCGGCGCACCGGAGCGGTGTCGTGCACGGCGACCTGCGCCCCGACGACATGCTCGTCGACACCGCGGGCGAGCCGCTCATCGCCGACTTCGGTGTCGTGTCGCTCGTCGGTCCGACCGTCGCCAACGCCGACTCGCCTGGCCGCCTTGCCCACGCCGCGCCCGAGCTGCTCGATGGGCAGTCGCCGACGCCGTCGACCGACATCTACGCGCTCGCCTCGGCGCTCTACACGCTGTTCGCGGGTCAGCCCGCCTTCGTCCACCCCGGTGAGACCGCGGTGATCCCGGTGATCAAGCGCATCGCGACCGACCCGGCTCCCGACCTCACCGCCAAAGGCGTCCCCGGCGGCGTGGCCCAGGTGATCGACCGCGCGATGAGCAAGGCGCCCGCCGAGCGCCACGCCAATGCGCAGGAGCTGGGTCGCGCCCTGCAGCAGGCCCAGGTGAGCCTCGGGCTCGGCATGACCGACATGGCGGTGCTGAGCCCCGCGTCGTTCACGCCGACGGTCGCTGCTCCTGTCCAGCCCGCCGCCGCGCCCCCGTCGGGGCCGAGCGGCCCGCCCCCCGGACCGAGCGGCCCGCCGCCAGGGGGGCCTGCACCCGGAGGCGGGAGCTCGAAGACCCCGTTGTTCATCGGCATCGGCGTCGTCGTGGTGGTGGCGCTCATCGCCGTGTTCCTCCTGACGAGGAGCGACGACAAGAAGGCTGCCGTCGCCACGAAGTCGAAGGCCGCCTCGACGGACTCGACTGACGTGACGTCGTCGGGCTCGACGAGCTCCACGGACTTCACCTCTGACTTCACCTCCGACTTCTCGACGAGCTCGTCCTCGCCGATCGTCGACGCCGACGGCAACGAGCTGATCAGGAACGATTCGGGCCAGATCTCGGTGCGGGTCCCCGCGTTCTGGACCCAGCGTGATCCAACGCCGTTCGCGAGCGGCACGCCCAAGATCGACGCGTCCACGGACCTCGCACGGCTCTTCGCCGCCGACTACGGCGTGCCTGGCGTCGAGATCTCGGCGTTCTCCCCGGCCCAGATCGACCCCAGCAACCTCGATGCCGTCCTCGACCTGGCGTTGACCACCGACCGGGTCGGTGGCCCGCTGGTGAACATCTGCCAGCGCGGTCAGCGCATCGACTTCGTGCCGGCCGACGGACTGGTCTTCGGACGCATCGAGCGGCTGACGACCTGCAACAACCAGGGGACCGTGGAGATGATCGTCGCGACCGATCCCGGCCGCACCTTCACGGCGTTGGTCGAGGTGCACCTCGTCACCCCGGCCGACGAACCCGGACTCGCCTCGATCAAGGCGACGTTCTCCATCACCAACTTCCCGTGAGCGAGCAGAGCGAGCGAGAGGGGCCGGTCGTCCCATCCTGGGACCTCTCGCCGCAGAAGGAGCGCGCCCGCAAGCGGGACGGCTTCCTGAAGCTGGTGATCGCCGTGCTCATCGGTCTCGTGTCGGTGAGCGGAGCGGTGCTGACCTGGCAGTCGAACCAGCTCAGCGAGAACGCAACCGACAGCGACCGCCAGGCGATCGCGGAGACGGTCCTGCAAGCGCAGAACGACGCTGACGTCGAGATCCGGCTGCGCAGCGAGCAACAAGCCTTTGCCCAGTACAAGGAGGACCTGCGCAGCTCGGACCTCCTCGCCCAGCAGTCCGGCGCGCTGCGGACCGCGGGGTTGGTCTCCGAAGCGGACGCGGCCCGGGATCAGTCGGACGAGCTCAAGGAGCTGGCCGGCCAGCTCGCGGGTCTGTCGTTGCACGCTCGGTTCGTGAACGTCGACGGGAAGGGCCTCCCTGACTCCCTCGACATCGAAGGTCTGCGCGAGACCCTGCGCGCCAACAACAACCAGGCAGCCAAGGTGAACCCCGAGGGCACCGCCGCGCATGCGATCGACCTGCGCAACCAGAGCCAGCGGCTCGACGGTTGGACGATCCCCCTCGTGGCGTCCGTGCTCATCCTCACCATCG
This sequence comes from Acidimicrobiaceae bacterium, assembly GCA_041166585.1. Classification (GTDB taxonomy): domain Bacteria; phylum Actinomycetota; class Acidimicrobiia; order Acidimicrobiales; family JACDCH01; genus JBEEGB01. The sequence continues at coordinate 384 of JBEEGB010000039.1, read as the reverse complement.
CCCAGATCACGAAGCAGGCTCGTCTGCGACCGGCGCTGACCGCGCTGGCGGTGGCCGTGTACCTCGTCTCCACCGTCGTCGCACTGGTGGGTGAGTGATGGCGGTCGAGCTCGAGCCGCCGGAGCTGGACGAGATCGACGCCGACGCGTCGTCGTTCAAGCGACGCGTCGCTCTGGTCGTCGTGCTCATCACGCTCTTCGCGAGCGTCGTCGCGTACCTGCACAGCAAGGAGTCCAACCTCGAGGACAACGCGGCGAGGGAGGCGCAGATCTCCTCGATCACCGGCTTCGGCCAGCAGGTCGACGCGTCCACGCAGTTCCAGGCGGACTACGAGATCTTCGTGCAGCGCCAGCTGCTCGGCCGGCGCCAGACGATCGCGGGCGC
>JBEEGB010000038.1:0-11712 GCA_041166585.1 Acidimicrobiaceae bacterium | reverse complement strand
AGCTCCGGTTCGCCTACGACCCGCCGGGCGTCCCCGACCAACCCGATCCCACCGCGCTCATCGGAGCGAGCAGCTACCGGATGCCGATGCCCTGCACCGTCGACATCGAATTCATCCTCGACGGCGGCCATCGCCGCCGGCTCTGGATGACCGCCAGCCCGATCGACGATCGCACGTGTCGCTGCTTCTGGTACGTCGGTCGCACCGATGACCTCGCCGGCGACGATCGCGATCACCTCGACTTCCAGGCGCTGGTGCTCGATGAGGACGAAGCGGTCGTGACCAACCAGATCCCGAGAGAGCTCCCGCTCGAGCAGGGCATCGAGCTGTCGGTCCGCACCGACCGCGTGTCGATCACGTACCGGCGATGGCTGCGAGAGCTGGCGGTCGCGGCGCTGGACGGACCCACCGCCTACGCCGAGGCCATCGGCCTCGACGGCACGCGTTCTCCTGACGTTCAGCCCTTCAGCGTCGACCAGTCGTCGCCCTCCATCAGCGGCCACCAACCGGGCGAGACGCTGTCCTCGATGGAGGCAGGGGCAACCGGGCGGCGCTCGTTCGACGCCTGGTAGACGGCGAACGCCAGCTGCAGCACCTTGATGCCGAGCTCGCCGCTCATCTCGGGCTCGGAGCCGTCCACGAGCGCATCGACGAAGTGGCTCGCCGAGTTGCGAAAGCCCGCCATCCAGTCGGCCTCGACGGGGATCTCGGTCGTCGTGCCATCCGGTCCGTACAGGATGAGCGGCGCGAGGTCGAGCATCTCCCCCGTGAAGCGCGTGACCCAGATGAAGCCGTCGGTCCCTTGGATCTCGAAGAACTCGTCGGCGCCGTAGTAGCGGCTGCGGATGTGCATGTTGGGGGCGTAGGTCACCTCCATGAGGCCGAGGAGGTCGTCGCGCTCGTACTCCCACAGCGCGGCGGTGGGCGTCTCGAAGAACACCGGTCCTTGGCGCACGACCGCCTGAACGCTGCGGACGTCGGTGTCGAAGAGCCACAGGGCAGCTGCGTACTTGTGCACGACGTCGTCGAAGAGGTGCCCGCCAGGGCTCCGTTCGTTGAACCGCCACGTGTACCCGTCCGCGTGCAGGCCGGATTGGAAGGCCGAGTCGGTCGTCCCGACGACGGTCTTGACGCGCAGCATCGTGGGCGTGCCGATGGCTCCGGCGCGGACGAGCTCCTTCGCGCGCACGAGCGGCGGGTAGTGGAACGCGCACTCAGAGACGCGGAACGTCACCCCGTTGCGTTGCACCTCGGCGAGCATCTCGCGCGCCTCGCGCACGCTGTTGGCCATCGGCTTCTGGCAGGAGATGTGCTTGCCTGCGCGCGCGGCGGCGATCACGTGGTCGTGGTGCAGGTAGGTCGGCGTGAGGATCTCCACGGCGTCGACCTCGTCGTCAGCCAGAAGGTCGGCGAGGTCGGTGTAGATCTTGGGGACGTCCCACTGTGCCGCGGCTGCGTTGGCGCGCTCGGCGTTGGGATCGCACACCGCCACCACGTCGCAGCGCGGATGCGCCAGGTACCCGGGGACGTTCAGCTGCGCGATGTTCCCAGTGCCGACGACGCCGAGGCGAACACGATCCATGGGCGAAGCATGTCAGCGATCGAGTGGGGCAGCGGCCCGCTCGGCGTTGCTACGCGTCGCGCTTGGCGAGGAGGACGGCGCCGATGACGAGCGACACGACGGCGTAGGCCACGAACACCGCGAAGCCGGTCCACGGACTCAGGGAATTCGAGCTCCGCGCCACGACCCGGAAGATCTCGCCGCCGGCTTGCCCGGGCAGGTACTTGGACACGTCGTCGTTCCAGGGCGAGGGAAGGAACCCGGCGAGGACCGGGAGGATCAGCAGCATGCCCACGAGGGCCGCGATGGCGCCGGCGGTGCGGCGGAAGATCGCACCCAGACCGATGCCGAGGGCACCGAGCACCGAGAGGTAGAGGGCGCCCCCGACGACCGCGCGCAGCACGTCGGGATCGCCAAGGCTGGCTTGAGCGTGCTTGGCGCTGAAGATCGACTGGCCGATGAAGAACGCGGCGAAGCAAGCCACGAGGCCGACCACGAACGTGACGGCGGTGAACACGAGCACCTTGGCGGCGAGCACCAGCGTGCGTTGTGGTGTTGCGCCGAGCGTGGCGCGGATCTGGCCGGTGGCGTACTCGGACGTGATGACCAGGACGCCGAGCACTCCGATGGCGAGCTGGGCGAGGAACAGCCCGTTGAGGCTGAAGGCCGTCGGGTCGAACCGGCGCAGCTCAGCGGCATCGAACCGGTCCCAACGGCTGACGCGGGCGGCGCAGAACAAGGCCCCCAGGCCGATGATGATGGCCACCGCGACGAGCAGCGACCACATCGTGGAGCGGACGGTGCGCAGCTTCGTCCACTCGGCGCGGACGGCGGCCGCGAACACGGAGCCCAGCCCAGGCTCCCGCACGGCCTCCGCCGCTGATGACGGATCGACGACGGTCGGAGCCGTCACCGCGACGCCTGCACATCGACGGCGGTGGGATGCGCTTGGAACTCGTTGCTGTCCTTCGTCATCTCCATGAACGCCTCCTCCAACGAGGCCTGCTGTGGGGAGAGCTCGTAGATCGTGATCGATTCGGACATGGCGAGGGTGCCGACGTCCTTGCACTCGAGCCCGAACACGATGAGCGCGTCGCCTTCTCGAACGACGCTGGTGGCCTGGGTTCGCAGGAGCTGCTCGAGCTTGTCGAGCTCCGGCGACCGCACGAGCACGTGGTTGCCGGCGCTCCCCCCGATCACGTCGTCGACGGTTGCGTCGGCGATGAGCCGTCCTCGTCCCACGATGATGAGGTGGTCGGCGGTCAATGCCATCTCGGCCATGAGGTGGCTCGACACGAACACCGTCCGGCCCTCCTCGGCCAGCGACCGCAACAGCCCGCGCACCCACTTGATGCCCTCGGGGTCGAGGCCGTTCACCGGTTCGTCCAGCAGCACGATGCTCGGGTCGCCCAGCAGCGCGGCTGCGATGCCGAGACGTTGGCCCATGCCCAACGAGAACGAGCCGGCGCGGCGCTTTGCGACCTCGGTGAGACCGACCTGCTCGAGCACCTCGTCGACTCGGCGTCGACCGATGCGGTTGGAGTCTGCCAACCACCGGAGATGGTTGCGCGCGCTGCGGCCGGGATGGATCGCCTTCGCTTCGAGCAGCGCTCCGATGTCCCGCAACGGGAAGCGGTGGTCGTGGTAGGGGCGCCCGTTGACCCGGATCTGGCCACTCGTCGGAGCGTCGAGGCCGACGATGAGCCTCATGGTCGTCGACTTCCCGGCACCGTTCGGACCCAGGAAGCCCGTGACCCGGCCCGGTGGCACCGAGAACGACAGCTGGTCGACCGCGAGCGTGTCGCCGTAGCGCTTGCTCACCGCATCGAGCTCGATCACCTGCGCGTTCCTCCGGCGTGTGGGCGCGACAAGCCGTCACGGCCGACCGAACCCTCACACACCGCAGGTATGTCAGCCATAAGTGAACGCGTCACGAAGTCGGGACACCCCCTGTCCTGCCAGACAGCTCGCTCAGGCTGCCGGCGACGTGAGGTCGTAGAGCGTCACACCGCCGACGGTGGCGGCGGTGAAGGTGCTCTCGACCCAGGTGGAGATCGAGCTCGACGTCGAGCTCCCGCGGCCGCCGCCCGGGCCGCCTCCGAAGCCGCCACCGGCGATGAAGTAGTGGATCTTGCCCGCGGCGACGTCGGCCTGGAACTGAGCGAGCGTCGGGGACGGATCGGTCCCGTTGAAGCCACCGATCGACATCACCGGCTGCTCAGTGGCGATCTGGTACCCGGCCGCGGAGTTCGACCCGACCGCGGCCGCCACCCACGTGTACTGGTCCGCGTTGGCCTGCAGCAGCGTGACGAGCTGCGAGCTGGGGGTGCTGGTGCTGAGCAAGCCACCCGCGCCCCCTCCGCCCGGCCGGGCGCCACCACCGGGCGGACCCGTCAGCGGACCCTGCGGCGCGCCGCCGGCGCCGCCGAAGCCAGGCCCTCCCGGAGCTCGGCCACCGCCGAACCCACGCCCGGTCGCACCGGCTGGCCCCGCGGAGGGGATGGCGCCGCCGTGCGCGGTGGCTGCGGTGGCGAGGGTGTAGCTGGACGTGCCGAGGAGACCGACGAGGACCGCCGCGGACCCGATGAGCTTGCCGGCGCGTCCTTCGAGCCAGGGTCCGACGAGGAGCGCGATCGACAACGCGAGACCTGCCACCACGATGACGGGCGCGAGCCAGGGCTGCCATCCCGATGCACGCTGGAGCAAGACGGACGACCACAGCGCGGTGGCGGCGAGGACCACGGCGAGCGCGCCGCGGGCCGTGGCGTTCTGGCGGTTGCGCCAGAGCAACGTGACGCCGACACCGACGATCGCACCGATGGCCGGGGCGAGCGCGACGGTGTAGTAGGGGTGGATGATCCCCTGGCTCAGGCTGAACACGAGGCCCGTCACGGTGAGCCAGCTGCCCCAGAGGATCAGCGCCGCGCGGGTGCGATCGCTTCGTGGCGCTCGGCGGGTGTACACGACGCCGGCCACGAGCAGGATCAACGCGGCGGGCAACAGCCACGCGATCTGGCCGCCGAACTCGGTGTTGAAGAGCCTGGTCAGGCCGGTCGGGCCCCACATGTTCGTGTTGCCCTGCCCGCCACCGCCGACGCTTCCGGTCTCGGTGCCCGTGATGCGCCCGAGGCCGTTGTACCCGAAGATCAGATCCCACACGCTGTTGGTCTGCGACCCGCCGATGTAGGGCCGGCTCGAAGCCGGGATGGCCATCACGATGACCACCCACCACAACGACGACACGATGAGAGCCGCGGCCGAGAGCGCGAGCTGCCACAAGCGACGTCGCATCGGCGTCGGCGCCGCGATCAGGTAGACGAGGATGAAGCCCGGCACCACCAGGAACGCTTGGAGCATCTTGGTCAGGAAGCCGAAGCCGATGAGCGATGCGGCGAAGACCAGCCACTTGGTGTCGGCCCGCTCGAGTGCGCGCACCATCGCGTAGGCGCTCCCGACGAGCAGCAACGTGAGCAGCGCGTCGGGGTTGTTGAACCGGAACATCAGGGCGGCGACGGGCGTGGTGGCGAGCACCAGGCCGGCGAGCAGCCCGGCGCCCGCGCCGAACCAACGTCGCACGGTCGCGTACAGCACGCCCACCGACGCAACCCCCATGAGCGCCTCGGGGACGAGGATGCTCCAGGCGTTGAGCCCGAAGACGCGCACGCTCAGGCTCATGACCCACAGCGCGGCCGGAGGCTTGTCGACGGTGATGGCGTTCGAGGAGTCGAAGGAGCCGAAGAAGAACGCCTTCCAGCTCTTGCTCCCCGCTTGCACGGCTGCTGAGTAGAAGCCGTTGGCCCAACCCGAAGCGCCGAGGCCCCACAAGTACAAGGCAGCCGTCCCGACGAGGAGTGCGATGAGGCACGGACGAGCCCATCGAGGATCATCACCGATGGGCTTCGGGATGCTCGTCGGCTGCCTCGTCGCCGGCTCGGCCAGATCGAGCTCGGCGGGGGGAACGGTGAGTGTGGTCACGGGTGAACGGTCCTCGATGTGGCTGGGAGTCGGCTCAGAGTCGTCGCCGAATTCGTCGGGGAGGGCGGCGCGTCGCGGAACAGCACGCGGTCGAGCAGGACGAACTGCAGGATCCAGAGTGAGCCGAACGCGGCGATGTTCGCGGCGTCGGCCGCGAGGGCGCGCGCCGTCGGTCCGTACCCGAGGCGCGTGACGATCGGGGTCACGACGGCCACGGCAACGGTCGACAGGGCCAGGCCCGCGCCGGCGAGGAGCCAGAACGGCATCACCTCGCCGAAGGCGGAGCGACGTCCGGTCTTGCCCCAGACCCATCGCCGGTTGAGCTCGAACGAGGGCACGGTGCCGGCTGCTGTGGCGACGACGTTGGCCCATGTCGCGCTCATCGTCTGGGAGTACACGAGCGCGCCGAGGATGCTCATGCTCAAGGTGGTCGAGATGAGCGACACCGTCCCGTAGCGCAGAAGCCGGCGAACGACGTTCATGGGGCCTCGCCGAACGCCCAGTTCCGCAGGAGCACGAAGCGCACGAGGGCGCCCGCCCCGCTGGCGGTGGTGAGCGCGAGGAGCGTGATGACCGGCGAGAACACGCCGAGCGCGCCGAGCAGGGTGAGCGTCGCCAGGGTGAGGACCAGCGGGACGAGGCCGAGCGCGACGCCGAGCCGATAGTGCCGGCCGCGACCCGCTCGACCATGCAGCGCGAACGTGAGCCGGCGGTTGGCCGCTGTGTTGGCGATCGAGCACGCGACGAGGGCGACGACGTCAGCGCCCGCGGCACCCAAGGTCCCCTGGAGCAGGAGGAACAAGGCCGCGAACACGATCGTGCTCACGACCCCGATGGAGATGAACCGCGAGAGCTGCGGAGACCCGCGGACGCCGCGCACCTCCACCGCCCTGGGGCGAAGGAGCATGCGCACGATGCCCTTGAGATCGTCCTTCGCCGTCCGGATGATGTCGACCCTCGAATCCGGGTCGTCGGTCCAATCGACAGGCACCTCGTGGATGCGCAGCCCGCTGCGCTCGGCCAGCACGAGCAGCTCCGTGTCGAAGAACCAGCCGTCGTCCTCGATCAACGGCATCAGGTCACGCGCCACCGGCGCACGCACCGCCTTGAAGCCGCATTGCGCATCGGAGAAGGCGCTGTGCAGCGTCGCCTTCAGCAAGGCGTTGTAACCGCGAGAGATGACCTCGCGCTTCGTGCCGCGCACGACGCGAGCGCTCGGCGCGAGGCGCGTCCCGATGGCGATGTCGCTGTGACCTGACACCAACGGCGCGACCAACGGGAGCAGAGCACTCAGATCGGTCGACAGATCGACGTCCATGTAGGTGACGACCTGGGCGTCGCTGCTCGACCATGCCGCTCGCAGCGCGCGCCCGCGGCCCTTCTCGTCCAGATGGATCGCTCGCACTCCAGGCAGCTCGGCGGCCAGCTCGGACGCAAGGAGCAAGGTGGCGTCGGTGCTGGCGTTGTCGGCGATCGTGATCACCCAGGTCAGCGGGAACCGCTCGACCAGGTAGTCGTGGAGCCGCCGGATCGATGCGCTGAGCGCTCCCGCCTCGTTGAACACGGGAACGACGATGTCCACGACAGGTGAAGCGGCAACCCCGCCGGCTGCGGCCGAGAGCTCGAGCTGGTTCATCATCGCGGCACTGTCGGAGCGGCTCATGAAGGTGGGCTCAGAACGACCTTCGGGTTTGCTTGGAACCTGGCGCGGCGGCTTGCGCTTGCCTTCGTGCGATTGCGCCGACGTGCGCAGCAACCAGCGCGGTCGCCGCGCCGTCGATGAACCCGGTGGCGCCTGCCTCCAGGTGCGCCGTGACCTCAGCCGGCGGCGTGTGGCCGAGCACGTTCACGACCAGGAGCGCCGTCCTCGGGAACTGCGTCGCCAGCGCGCCCGTGATGCTCGCGTCTTCTGCCGCGATGATCGCGATCATCGTCGTTCCTGCCGGCCCGACCAGCACGCGCGCCTCCGGCAGCTCTCGTTCGAGACCTTGGACGAGCGCTCGAAGAGCCGGCGCCACGGACACGATGAAGTCCGGCTCGGCGAGCTCAGTCGAGCGCTCGTCCGCGGGACGGTGGCCCGCAAGGCGGAACACGGGTCCCTAGTTTCCGCTGGGCGCAGCGTTCGGCGGAGCACCGCCGCCCGGGAACCCGCCGCCGGGGAGCGCGCCGTTGCCGATCGTCACCGTCTGGGCGGTGGTGGACCCGTCGCTGTTCGCGGTGCCGCGCACGACGATCGTCTCGCCGGTGGTGATGTCGGAGACGGAGCCCGTGGTCGACTTGCTGATCGTCGTGCTCGGATCGAGCGTGATCGTCTTCGTTGCACCCTGTTGGTCGGTGATCGTGATCGTGTTGCCGTTGACGGACTGAACCGTCCCGGCGGCACCACCGCCGCGTTGGCCGTTCCCGCCTTGGCCGGCCCCGCCGCCGTAGCCGCGCGCGGCTCCGTTGGCGCCCTGTCCACCTGCGGCGACGGTCGCCGACGCGCTTCCCCCCTTCAGCTGGGCGCCGCCCCAGACCCCCAGCATCGCGACGACCGCGACGACGGCGATCGCGATCGGGATGTTCACCCGGATGCCCTTCGGTGGCCCGGTCGAGCTCCACGCCTGGTCGACCCCCGCGGTGAGCGGCTCGCTGGGCGGTTCGTTCGGGATGCTCGGATCATTGGTCATGGTTGGGTTCCTCCTGTGGTGTCATTCGTGCCGGAGCGCGTCGATCGGACGCAACGAGGCGGCCCGGTTGGCTGGGTAGATGCCGAAGAAGAGGCCGACGGCGATGGACACGCCGAAGGCCAGCGGGATCGAGTAGCCGGCGATCACGGGCTTGACCCCGACGATCTTGAACTGGCTGCCGACGAAGCCCGCCGCGATGCCCGTGAGCCCGCCGATGCCCGTGAGGATCACCGCCTCGGTGATGAACTGGGCGAGGATCGCGCTCTTCGGCGCGCCGATCGCCTTGCGGATCCCGATCTCACGCGTCCGTTCCGTGACCGAGACCAACATGATGTTCATCACGCCGATGCCGCCGACGAGGAGCGAGATCGCGGCGACCGCGGCGAGCAGCGTCGTGAACGTGTCGCTCGTCGACTGCGACGTCTGCAGCAGGCTGCTCTGGTTGAGCACGCTGAACGGTGTGGACGCGCTGCTCGAGATGCCGTGGCGGGAATCGAGGATGGTGACGATCTCCGCCTGCGCGGCGTTCTCCGCGCCGGCCGACGTGGCTTCGATGACGATCTGCTGATAGCCCTGGCTCTTGCCCGTGAGCGTGTCCTGCGCCGCGGTGTAGGGGATGAGCCCGAAGTCGTCGAGGTCCTGGTTGCCGTTCGAGCCCTTCGCTGCTTGCACCCCGACGACCGTGAACGACTTGCCGTTGATCTGGATGGTGGCGCCGATCACGTCGCTGCCTGCGGCGAACAGGTTGGAGACCGTGGTGCGACCGAGCACGATCACCTTTGCGTGGTTGGCGATGTCGTCAGCGGTGATGGCCCGGCCGATGTCGACGGGACGATCGGTCGTGGTGGCGTAGCTGGCGTCGCTGCCGAGCAGCGTGCCGACGGTGGTGGTCGACCCGGAGTGGGTGGCCGTCGCGGTCTGCACGCTCACGACGGGAGAGGCGGCAACGATGTCGGGCGCTTGGACCTTGTCGTTCAGGGCCGCGATGTCGCCGTCCTTGATGGTGAACGACGTCGATTGGGTGCCGGTGCGTTGCTGACCTCCCCCCCTCCCTCGGTTGAAGACGGTGAGCGTGTTCGTGCCCAGCTTCTGGATGCGCTCCTGGATGGCCACGGAGGATCCGTTGCCGACGGCGACGAGGACGATCACCGAAGCGACCCCGATGAGGATGCCGAGCACGGTCAAGCTCGACCTCAGCTTGTTGGCGCCGATCCCGCGCAGCGCGATGCGCAAGCTCTCTGGCGTCACGGCGAGGCCGCCATCGTCGCGAGCTGGCGCTCGTCGGAGAGGATCACGCCGTCGCGGAGGCGCACGACCCGATGCGCGCACGCGGCGACGTCGAGCTCGTGCGTGATGAGCACGATCGTTCGGCCTTCGCGGTTGAGATCGGAGAACAGCTGCATGATCTCTGCGGTCGACGCGCTGTCGAGGTTGCCCGTGGGCTCGTCGGCCAGTAGCAGCGCAGGCCTCGTGACGAGGGCGCGTGCGACAGCGGCCCGCTGCTGCTGCCCACCGGACAGCTCGGTCGGCAGGTGCTCGATGCGGTCGCCCAGCCCGACAGCGGCGAGCGCGGCGAGCGCCATCTCGCGTCGTTGCTTGCGTCGCACGCCTGCGTAGGCCAGTGGCAGCTCGACGTTGGCGATGGCCGACGTTCGAGGGATGAGGTTGAAGCTCTGGAACACGAACCCGATGCGGCGGTTCCGCACCATCGCGATCTGGGCTTCGTCGAGGGTGCGCACATCGATGCCGTCGAGCAGGAACTGGCCGGTGGTCGGCACGTCGAGGCAGCCGATGATGTTCATCAGCGTCGACTTGCCCGACCCCGATGCGCCCATGATGGCGACGAAGTCACCCGGCTCGACCGCGAGATCGATGCCACCGAGGGCGTGCACCTGGACAGAGCCGGTGTCGTACGTCTTCGTGACGCGTCGGAGGTCGATGACGGCGCGCTCGTCCGCGACCATCAGTTGGCGCCTCCACCACCGGGGAAGCCTCCACCTCCGCCGGGCCCGCCTGCTCCACCGAGGGTGCCTGCGCCTGTCGCGGTGCGGTTGCCCGTCGCCGCCGTCGCGACCGTGCCCGTGCTGACCACGACTTGGTCCCCGGCCGAGAGGCCCGAGACGATCTCGGTGTTGCTGTCGCCTTGCAGTCCGGTGGTGACGTCGGTGCGAACGATCTGCCCGTTCGCGAGCCGGTTCACGTAGCTGGCGCCCGCCTGCGTCTGCACCGCGGCGGTTGCGATCTCGACGACGTTGTCCTTGGCAACGGTGGTGACGGTGACGTTGGCCGTCATCCCCGGCCGTGCGGTGCTGGGCGCACCCGTCACCGAGACCACGGCGTTGTAGGTGACGACGTTGCTGGTGACGGTGGCCGCGCTCTCCACGGACGTGACGGTGCCGGCGAAGGTGGTGCCGGTGAGCGCGTCGAGCGTGGTGCTCGTGGCCTGCCCGACCTTCACCTTCACGGCGTCCGATTCCGGGAAGGCGACCTTGACCTCGAACGCGTTCGGCTGGACGATCGTGAAGGCCGCGGTCGACGCGCTCGACGTCGATGCCGTGGTGGCGCCGCCTCCTCCCGCCGCAGCTCCCGTCCCGCTCGTCGACGCCGAAGCCGTCGATGACGAAGATGACGTGGATGACGAGGTCGTCGAGCTCGCGCTGACGGAGTCGCCAACGGCCTTGGTGATGCTGCTGACGGCACCGTCTGACGGAGCGGAGAGGGTGGTGGCGTCCAGCGCCTTCTGGGCAGTGTCAACGGATGCCTGCGCCTGGATGACGCCGGCCCGCGCGGTGTCGATCGACGCTTGATCGACCGTGGCGCTCGTGGTGCTCGCCGATGCCTGGGAGGCGGCCATGTTGGCCCGATCGGTGTCGACCTTGGCTTGCGCGGTGTGGATCGTCTGCTGATCGTGCTGAAGGCCCTGGGTCTGCTTCTGCTTCGCGGACTGGACGGCGTTCTGGTCCTTGTCGACGGCGTCCTGGTCGGCGCTCGCCTGGCTGCACTGCTTGGCCGAGGGATCAGCCGCGCACGCGTTCTGATCATCAGCCTGCTGCTTTGTGGCCTTGTCGAGCTGCGCCTGCGCTTGATCGACGTCCAGCTGGTAACCCTGGGCATTGACCTCTGCGGCCGTGTGCGCGTCGTTGAGCGCGACCTCGTCGGCGTTGACCTGCGCGTCCGTGACGCCGCCTGTCGAACCTTGCGTGGACCCCTGGGACGAGCTCGATGTGCCCGACCGGGCCTGCGTCAGCTTGACGTTGGCAGCGGCAAGGTTGAGCTGAGCCACATCGACGGCGGTCTGCGCCTGGGTCGGATCGAGCTTGGCCAGCGTCTGCCCGGCCGTCACCTGCTCGCCGGCGGCGACGTCGATCTCTGTGATCGTGCCGCTCGTCTGGAAGCTGACGTTGACCAGGCCCGCCGGCTGGAGGTTCCCGGTGGCCGACACCGTCTGGCTGATCGAGCCGATCTGCGCGGTGACCGTTCGGGTGTTCGACTTGGTGCTGCTGTCAG
>JBEEGB010000037.1:0-18019 GCA_041166585.1 Acidimicrobiaceae bacterium | reverse complement strand
TCCAGGATCATTCCGTCGCGGAGCTCGTCGCCGAGGAACAAGTTGGCGACGACGCTGAGGTTGTCGCACAGCGCAAGGTCCTGCCATACCACCGCGACGCCCTGATCCCGCGCCCCGATCGGGTCCGTCGCGAGCGGACGGCCGACGACCTCAACGGTGCCGGAGTCGGGCTGGTAGGTGCGAGCGATGCACTGCACGACCGTTGACTTGCCGGCGCCGTTCTCGCCGACAAGAGAGACGATCTCTCCAGGCCTCACGGCGAGGTCGATGCCGCGGAGGACCTCAAGCCGACCGAAACGCTTGTGCACGCCCCGAACACGAAGCGCCGGCGCCGCATCAGCACCGTCGGCGACTCTGCCGGCCGCCTCGCAGTCCAGCATCCGCCCAGTGTGCCGCACCTCTGCGAGCGGCGCGTGGCGGTTCGAGGATCACTCGCTCGCGCTGAACCGCTGGGCTCGTTCTCCTACAGCGAGTCGTGAACGAGCTCGACGAACGCTTGCGCGGTGCGCGACACCTGATCGGGCAACGGTGTGATGATGCCGAGCGTCCAGGCGAGGGAGGCACCGCTCAGCGGGATCGCCCGCAGGTCCGGGTTGCAGGGACCGATGCTCCGTTGGACCAGCGTCACCCCGAGTCCGCTCGCGACGAACTCGAGCATGGTGCTGACGTCGCTGACCAGGAACGGCATGGGCGGTTGCGCCTTGGCGGCGTCGAAGATGTTTCGAAGCCACTCACCGCCGACCGTGCCGGGTGGAGCGCCGACGAACACCTCGTCGGTGAGCTCTTCCAACGACACCTGAGCGTGGTCAGCGAGCGGATGATCGCTTCGACAGAGGAACATGAGCGGCTCGGTGACGAGCGGCGTGGCGTGGACTCCTCGCAGAGGTTGGTCCGTGAGCGTCACGAAGGCGACGTCGAGGCGATGCAGCCTCACGTCGTCGAGCAAGGGTCCGGTGGTGCTCCTCACGTAGTGGATCTCGATGCCCGGATGGCGACGCCGGAACTCGGCCAGCAGTGCCGCCTGGTCCAGCGTGCCCGTGGTCGCGACCCCGCCAACGGAGAGCGAGCCCCGCAGCAGCGTTCCAACGTCGCGGACAGCCTCTCGGGCCGCGCTCGCCGCCACCAGCGTTCGGCGGGCCTCGGTGAGCAGAGCGAGCCCCGCTTGGGTGAGGTCGACTCGACGGGTCGTGCGGATGAAGAGCGTCTCGCCGAGATCGTGTTCCAACGATCGGATGGCGCTGGAGAGCGCTGACTGGCCGATGTGGCATCGGTGCGCGGCCCGCGTGAACTGTCGCTCCTCGGCAACGGCCACGAACAGCTCGAGCTGTCGCAGCTCCATCACTCGACCTCGCTTCCGCAGGATGTCGCGGCGTTCATCGTCGATCAGGTGGTGGCCAACGTCGCGCCGCCGAGAAGCGTTGTGACGTCGCCCGGTGGCTGGGGACTGGCGAACAGGTAGCCCTGGGCGAAGTCGCAACCGAGCTCGCGAAGGGTGCTGAGCTGAGCCGTGGTCTCGACGCCCTCGGCCACGATCTTCAGCCCGAGCGCCTTGCCCATGGCGACCATGGCGGAGACGAGGGTCCGTTGATCAGGTCTGACGGTGAGATCGTTGATGAAGGCACGATCGATCTTCAGCTCATCGACGGGGAACTGTTGGAGGTAGGCGAGCGACGAGTAGCCCGTGCCGAAGTCGTCGATGCTGAGGGTCACGCCAAGCGCCTTGAGCTCGGTGAGCGAGCTCATGGTTCGGGTCGCGTCGGACATGAGCACGCTCTCTGTGAGCTCCAGGCACAAGAGCTCGGAGGACAGGTTCGTCCGTTGCAACACAGCGCGAACGAGGGCGGCGAAGTGGCTGTCGGTGATCTGCTTGCCCGACACGTTGACCGACACGCGCGCCGCAAGGCCGAGGTCGCGCCAGGCCACAGCCTGGCGACACGCCTGCTCGAGCGCGAACTCGCCGATCGCCATGATGAGCCCGGTCTCCTCGGCGATCGGGATGAACATCAGGGGCGGCACCGCGCCGAGCGCAGGATGGTCCCAGCGCAACAAGGCCTCCGTGCCCACGGGCTCTCCAGAGGCAAGGTCCACGATGGGCTGGTACACGAGTCGCAGCTCACCCCGTGAGAGGGCGGCGCGCAGCTCGTTCTCGGCTGTGAGCCGTCGAGTCACTTGATGGCGAAGGCTCTCGCTGAACTGGTGGCAGCGAGCGCGGCCCAGCTCCTTGGCGACGTACATGGCGGTGTCGGCCTCGCGGATCAGATCCTCCGCTCGGCTGCCGAGCCTGCTCATCGCGACGCCGATCGACGCGGTCACCGTCACGATCCTGTCGATGACCTCGACCGGTTGTGCGACGAGCTCAACCAGCTGTTGGGCGATGGTGACGACCTCGTCAGCGGTGATGAGACCCTCGCAGACGATGACGAACTCGTCACCGCCGAAGCGGGCGACGGTCGTTCCCGGCGCAACGTGGTCCAGCAAGCGCGTCCCGACGGTCATGAGCACGTTGTCGCCGGCACTGTGCCCGAGGCTGTCGTTGATCAGCTTGAAGTGGTCGAGGTCGATGAACAGCACGCCGACCGATCCCGGAGCGCCCGACACGGTGAGGGCGTGCGCCAGTCGGTCGGTGAGCAAGGCTCGGTTCGGAAGGGTGGTGAGCGGATCGTGCAGCGCCTGATGCGACAGCTCGGCTTCGAACGCGTCGCGGGCGGAGATCGTGGAGTTGATCTGGTCAGCGAGCTGGACGATCTCGGTGGGCCCGTCGATGACGGGGACGACGTCGGCGCGATGGTCGCTGGCGTCACCGACGGCTTCGGTGAGCCGTTGCAGTGGCCGAGCGATGCGCCGCTGCACGACGGTCAGAGCCAGCAAGGTCACGACCAGGGCACCGAGCGCCAACAGCGCTTCGCGAAGCAAAAGCGAATACGTCTGGTGCAGCGCGGCTCCTTCGCCCACGCCGGCGAACACCTGCCAGCCTCGGTCGGGCACCGGACGACTTCCGAAGAGGACGCCGGAGCGCGTGACGGGGTTCGCTCCGGACGAGCCGTCGGCGCCCGAGAACACGAGCCCGCTGACCGAGTCGGTGACCGCGAACTCGTAGTGCTGTGGTCCGCCGAAGATGGACGCGAGCTCGTCGGCCATGCCGTCGAGCGGCAGGGCGAGCACGGTGGCGCCGACCCGCACGCCGCCGGCGTTGGTGATCGGCGCGGCGATGACGATGGAGGTGCGGTGCGTGAGCTCATCGACGAACGGACCGGAGATGAAGGAGCGTTCGGTCGTGGTCAGGTCCGCGATCCACGGAGCACGCGCGTACGTCGCCCCCTCCGGTGCGCCCTTCGCCACGAGGGATGAACAGGCCGCTCGGCCGTCGAGACCAACGATGTCGAGATGTCCACCGGGGAAGAACTCCAGGCTGCTGAAGGTCAACGTGCAGTTCGCTGGGCTCTCGAGGACGAGGGCAAACGATGGGCCTGCCGCGGCCGCGACGACGCTCCCCTGCGTCGAGGCCAACCGATCCGTGATCGCCCGCGTCGCCAGATCGGCTTGAAAGCCAGCGTCGGTCCGGGCCTTCTCTCGTGCGTCGCGGACGGTGCCGATGCCGGAGTACGCGCCGACGACGCCGAAGATCACGACGACGGCCACCACGATGGCGCGGAGGTGCGCGCCGACCGACCATCGGCCGCGCCGCGGGCTCATGGGGCCATGCGCGCGGTGCGGGCGGAGGTCGAACGAACACATCTCACGACGCCCACCCTCCCGTTCGCGCCGTAGACGAAGCGCATGGGCACATGACTACTGTCGGAGAGGTACAACGGATGACAAGAAATACCTTCTATTCGTTGGTACGAACTCTTGTACTTCGTGTAGAGGTCTCGTACCGTCCACCTCATGGGGATGCGCGTAGGGGAGCTCGCTCGGCGGACCGGTGTCGGCGTGAGCACGCTGCGAGCGTGGGAGAACCGGTTCAACTTCCTCGAGCCACAACGCTCCCCTGCGGGCCATCGTCTCTACGTCGAAGCCGACGTCGAGCGGGTCGACGCGGTGCTTCGCCTGGTCGCCGAGGGGCTCACGCTCGCGGCCGCCATCGCGCGGGTGGCCAACGTGGGAACCGGGGCCCTGCCCGACGGGGAGGGCGAGGCCTTGTTGTTCGCCCAGATCCTGCAAGCCGCCGACCAGGGCGTCTGGGTCTCCCGAGACGGACGCACCCGCTACGCCAACCGGCGCATGGCCGAGATCGTCGGCTACACGGTCGAGGAGCTCCTCACGATCCCGGTCCTCAACTTCTTCAAGCCTGAGGAGCTGCCCGTCGTCAGGGAGCGAGCCGCGCGGGTGCGGGCAGGGCACCGTGTCCAGTTCACCCAAGAGCTGCGGCGGGCCGACGGATCGGCCTTCCTTGCCGAGGTGAACACCACACCGCTCCTCAACCAAGCGGGCCGCTACGAGGGCGCGGTCTCCCTCGTCAACGACATCACCGCCCGCAACGCGACCGAGACCCAAGCACACCTCCGGGCCACCCTCCTCGACTCGATCGGAGAGGCGGTCACGGCGTCGACTCCCGACGGAACGGTCGTCTACGTCAACGCCGCCGCGGAGCGCCTCTTCGGCTGGCGAGCCGCAGACGTGATCGGCAGAGAGAGCCGCAACGTGTTCCCAGCGCCGGAGGATGTGAAGCAGGGCGGACGAATCGAGGCTCTGCTCCAGAAGGGGAAGGGCTACACCGGTCGGTACAAGATGGCTCGGCGCGACGGCAGCCAGTTCGTCGCACGCTTGACCTCCGCGGCCGCGTTCGACGAGAACGGCGCGATCGTCGGGTTCGTCGGCGTCATCAGCGACCAGACCGAGCGGGACGAGCGGGACCGCGGCCAGCAGACCCGAGAGCGTCAAGCGGAGACGCTCGCCTTGCTCGGCTCCCAAGCGCTTCGTCGGCGGGCGGACCGCGGCGTGGGCGCAAAGCTGGTCCTCACGGAGGCGGTCGAGGCCACCCGGCGGCTCCTCGGAGCAGACCGGGCCATGGTGCTGGACATGCACGCCGACGCCGACGAGCTCCAGCTACGTGCCGCGTCGCCCCAGGTGGACGTGTCGATCACGGTCCCGTCGGGGAGTCGATCGTTCGCGGGGTACACGGCCCTCGCTCGCAAGGTGGTCGTCGTCGACAACGCGGAACACGACCAGAGGTTCGACGCGCTCCCGGCTCAGCAGGGTGGTGCGACCGCGTCCGCCATCGGTGCGCCCGTCCTCGGACCTGACGGCATCTGCGCCGTTCTCGTCGCCGAGAGCTCGACGCCAAAAAGGTTCGACGCCGGCGACGCTCATTTCATCCAGGGCATGGCCAACATCATCGGCACCGCGTTGCTGACCTGACTGGCACTAGGCCGGATCTCCGAGCCAGGCGCCCGCGCCCGCGTCCACGCGGTAGGCGAGCCACACCTCCGCGACGCCGGCGGCCGCCTTTGCCTCTCGGAGGCGTTGTGCGTGAGCCCCGCTGCCGGGAACGGCGAACACCGAGCCGGGATGCTCCGCCTGACAGACCACCGGGCCATCCGTCGCGTTGCCCGTCCCGGTCGTGACGGACCACGCGCCCGTGGCGCGGTCGACACAGGCGAACGGCCGGGGTCCTTGATCGCATCGCGCCGAGTGGAACCGGCTGTCGGCACCGTCGACGCCACACGAGCCGGCGTCGCTCGCGGCAGGCTCACCACGCGCCCAGCTCCACACCATGGCCTCGAGCCGGGGATCAGACGGGTCCACCTGGTCGAGACCGAAGAGGTTGACGCCGCAGCGCACCATGTCGGCGATCTCCGCGACCGTGAGGCGCTGCCCGGGATCGCCGCCGCCCACCGCAGCTGACACGAACGTCGAGTCCTCGAAGAACCGTACGAGCTTGGCGCCGTAGTCCGCCGTGGTGACCGATGGCGACGTGCACGCCGGGTAGCCAGCGAAGGCAGGGTTGCCTTCCTCCGCGCGAACGGAGTCGTCGAACACCGTCGAGCCCCATGCGCCCGAGCCCGAACCGCAGCCGCTCATCACGACGACCTGCTTGCCGGCGGCCAGCACGTCGGCGCGTCGCAACGTCAACGGCAGCAGCGGGCACGCCCCGCCCGCCGGGGGTGTGTAGACCAGGTCGCCGATCGTGTCGTTGATCGCTGTGGCCGCGCTGTCGTACCCAGCCGGTTCGTCGATCGCATCCTCCACATAGAGCAACACGACGTCGTCGTGGTGTCCACGCAACCACTCGCCCACGGGCGCCAGCTCGTCAGGCAGCAGCCGCTCGTACGTGCATCCGAGGTTCAGCTCCGAGGGCGGACGCGCGTGACACACCACCGGCGCCTTCGCGCCGTCTGCCCACACGCTCGGGTTCCAGTGCACGTCGACCTCGAGGCCACGAACCCCGAGGCGCAGCTGGTCGACGAGCGACAGGTGCTGGTTGCTGTCGTTGTTCGACGGCGTGAGCGGCACGTTCGACGCCGTGTTGAACGAGTTGTGGGTTCCCACCCACATCGCGTCGCGCAACGGCAGCGAGTCACCCAGCCGGTGCTGGAGCTCGAGGGCATCGACCAGCCACGGGTCCGACGCCGCGACCGGCTGCGTCTGCGCGTCAACGCCTGTGACGGTCTTGTCGACGAACACGCACGCGAGTCCGCTGGGATCAGGCGACTGGCCCGGTGGGCACGGCGGGTCGCCGGGCGCACCCCGGGCCGCTACCGGAAGGCTGAGCAGTCCCAGGACGGCCACCACCAGGAACCGCCGCATCCTGTCTTGTTCGGCAGCCACGCACGAGAGTCCTGCCGCTGATCTCGGCGGGGACGACCTCCGGTACGCTCGCCCCCATGCTCCGGCGCCCGCGACGCGTCTTCGTGCCGCGGAGCTGCGCAACGCTGCTCGCGCTCATCGCGCTGCTGGGCATGTCACGCCCGGCGCCATACGGCACGGAAACCGGCGTCCGGGGCGCCGCACCCGCGGTGCACACCGTCGTCGGCTCGGAGCGCCAGCCCGTCGCCGTCGTCGAGCGGACGACCAACGCCGCTCGAGCGGTGGCGGCGGAGCTCAGCGCCGCTGGCCTCCCCACGATCCTGGGCGTGGCGCTGGCAACGTGGTCGGTGCTGGTCATCGGCGGTGTGGTGAGCGGCTCGCGCGGCCGCCGCGTCGTGGTCCACCGCCTGCGCGGGCCGCCGGTTCTGACAGGCATCTGAGGACAGCCGGGTCCGCGTGGCGGCGGACCGCTGATCCCTCTCGGAGCGCGCCCATTCGGCGCGCGTCCTTGCCCTGTCCGGGTCGCCGTCTCGGCTGACCACATCGCGCATTGGAGGTCTTCATGACCGAACCTGGCATCAACGCCTTGCACCAAGACACGCTGCCGAAGTACCGGGATGGAACCGGATCGACGCTCGCGCTCGTGGCGTCCGGGCTGGCTGCCGTCGTCGGGCTCGTCATCTTCATCGCTGTGCTCAAAGCGAACCTCGACCAACCGACCTTCGTCGCCCAGGTCGGCATCGAGAACACCAGCGACTACGACATCCAGGTGTCGGTCAGCGACGGGCACGGGTCGAGGTGGGTGGCGCTCGGCGTCGCCGCCCAGCACTGCACGACCACCTTCGAGCAGGTCGTCGACCAGGGAGGCACGTGGAGCCTGCGCTTCCAAGCACAAGGCGTGGATGCGGGAGGCACGTCAGCCACACGGGGGTCGCTCGAGGACTCGCACTGGACGCTCACGATCCCTCCTGAGGTGGCAGAGCGTCTCGCTCAGCTCGGCGTCGCCCACCCGCCACGCCGCGACTGCGCCACAGCCACGAGCTCCTGACCACCTGAAGGTGACGGCACACGTTCAGCGAGGGGCCCGTCCTTCATCGGCCACCGTGGTGGAGTCCAAGAGCTCCTCGATCTCGTGATCGAGGTCCGGTTCGCCTTCGATGTGCACGTTGGGCAGCAGCCGATCGAGCCAGCTGGGCAACCACCAGTTCGCATCGCCGAGCAGCTCCATCGTCGCCGGCACGAGCACCATGCGGACGATCGTGGCGTCGACGAAGATCGCCACCGCCAACCCGAAGCCGAACTCCTTGAGCACACGGTCGTCGCCGAACATGAACGAGCCGAAGACCGTCACCATGATCAATGCCGCCGCGGTGATGACCCTCGCCGTCGCGTTCACGCCATCGGCCACCGCGGCGGCGTTGTCATGCGTGCGGTCGTACTCCTCCTTCACGCGCGACAGGAGGAACACCTCGTAGTCCATCGACAGCCCGAAGAGGATGGCGAACAGCATCATCGGCAGGAAGCTCTCGATCGGCCCTTGCTTCACGTCGATGATCGACGCGCCGATGCCCTTTTGGAACACGGCGACGAGCGCGCCGTACGCCGCGCCGATCGACAGCAGGTTCATGATCACGGCCTTCAACGGCACGAGCAGCGATCGGAACACGACCAGCAACAGCAGGAATGACAGCAGCAACACGAGTCCGATGAACAGCGGCAGGCGCGCCTCGACGTACGCGCTCACGTCGTCGAACGCGGCCGTGATGCCGCCGACGTGCGCATCGACGCCGGTGTCGCGCAGCGCGTTCGGCATCACGTCGGTGCGCAGGCGATGGATGAGCGACACCGACTTCGGATCTTGCGGTGATGTGCTCGGGAACACCGTCATCACCGCGGTGTCGTGCTGAGTGTTGAACGTCGGCGGCAGCGCGAACTGCACGCCCGGCGTCGCGACCACCGCGTCGTGCACGCGCGCCAGGACGTCGTCGCCGACGCCCGCAGGTACGTCGAAGGCCAGCAACAGGGGCCCGTTGAAGCCAGGTCCGAACCCCTCGGCAAGGAGGTCGTACGCCCGCCGCGTGGTGTCGGAGGTCGGCCGGTTGCCGTCGTCGGACGACCCGAGCTGGATCGTCGACACCGGCGACGCCAGCAGGAGCAACACGAACAGGGCAACGAGCGCGGCCGGCAGCGGACGACGCTGGATGAATCGGCTCCACCGGTACCAGAACCCGTCGCGCTCGTGCTCGCCGCGGCTCACGCCGGGCACGTGCAGCTTGTCGATGTTCTTGCCGACGAAGCCGAGGATCGCCGGCAGCAACGTCAGCGACGTCGCGATGGTCATCGCCACCGCGATGATCGCCCCGGTGGCCAGACCGCTGACGAAGCCGATGCCGATCAGGTACATGCCGGCGAGCGAGATGATCACGGTGCACCCGGCGATGAACACCGCCTTGCCCGACGTCGCCAGTGCCTTCACCACCGCCACCTCGGGATCCAGGCCGGCGTGGATGCCGTGGCGGAACCGCGTGATGATGAACAGCGCGTAGTCGATGCCGACGCCGAGGCCGATCATGATCGCGAGCTGCGGCGCGAACTCGGGCACCGACACCACGTGGGTCACGAGCGAGATCCCCGCCAGCCCGACGACCAGGCCGAACAGCGCGTTGAGCAGCGGCAGGCCCATGGCCAACACCGACCCGAACGTGATCAGCAGGATGACGATCGCCGCGCCGACGCCGACGAGCTCGCTCAGACCGAACGACGGTGGTTCACCGAACTGGCCGGACAGCTCGATCTGCAAGCCGGGCGAGTCCTTCGCGGCGATGGCCTTGACGGTGTCGACCGTCGTGCCGGAAAGGCGATGCCGGCCTCCCGTCGACTCGAACTGCATCTCGGCGAATGCGATCTGCGGGTTGAGCGGAGACGCGGTGAGCTCGCGCACCTCGATGATGCCGGTCACCTTGCGCAGCTCGCCCAGCACGTTGTCGATGGCCGGCTTCTGCGCGTCGATGGACGGTGTGGCCTTGAACACGACGAAGGCGGTCTCGCCGGCTCGCGCCGGGAACCGCTTCTCGAGCAGGTCGAACGCCTTCTGCGAGTCGGTGCTCGGCAAGTTGAAGCTCTCGCTGAACTGCGAGCCCGCCGCGCCGGCAACCGCGTTGATGCCGATCAGGAGCACGACCCAGGCGATGAGGACACGCCAACGACGGCGATAGCACCAGTACGCCAGACGGCTCAGCATCGCGGGCTCCTTCTCCACGGCGCCAGGGACATCGGTCCGGTCGCCAACGTGGGACCCAAACTAGGAGAAGTCACGTGTTGGACTCGATTCGCTGCTCTCGAGCGCTCGGCCTCAGCGCTTGGCTGCTGTGGCCGTCTCGATGGTCGCCTCAGCGTCGCGTTCTCGTGGGGACGGCGAACGCAGCACGATGCTGGGCATGTCGATCGACGGGGCCGTGATGAGTGCTCCGATCGTGGCGGCGAGCACGTCGCAGACCTCGGGCGTGCTCATGAAGGCAGCCTGGTTTCGTCCTGATCCAGCCCACGCTTGGAGCGCGTCGAGGAGGTCCTCCCCGTCGAACTGGCTCCCGAACTCGGTCGGTACGGTCGCCCCGAGGGAGACGACAGAGAACCGCAGCCACGGGTGCTCCTCCCGCCATTGGCTCATCGAGTGCTCGAGCGCCGCCTTGCTCGCGCCATAGGCACCCAGGTGGCTGCGGGGCTCGCCGACCGATTCCGACGACACGACCATGGTGAGGGAGCCCGGCCGCAACAGGTCGACGAGCCTCGAGATGGCCGCGTGGACGCCGATCACGTTCGTCTCCAGCGCCCGCAGCCAGTCCGTCGGCGTGGTCTCCGCGAATCGCCGTAAGGGTGCAGCTCCCGCAGAGATGAAGAGGACGTCGATCACTTCGAAGCGCTCCCGAAC
Source organism: Acidimicrobiaceae bacterium (assembly GCA_041166585.1). Taxonomy (GTDB): domain Bacteria; phylum Actinomycetota; class Acidimicrobiia; order Acidimicrobiales; family JACDCH01; genus JBEEGB01. The sequence continues at coordinate 7,344 of JBEEGB010000037.1, read as the reverse complement.
CGCGGCGGAGAAGCGGTCGCAGGACGCGGCGTCACGAAGGTCGAGGACCAGTGGAGCTGCGGATGGAGCCTCGATGGTCACCTCTTCGAGACGATCCGTGCGGCGCGCCGCCACGATGACGTCGGCACCCTGCTGTGCAGCCGCGATCGCGACGCCCCGCCCGATGCCGGAGGAGGCACCGATGACGACGACGCGGCGCCCCGCCAGCGCTGTGCTCATGCCGGCTCGGCCACGCTCTTCACCTCGAGGTACTCCTCGAACCCTGCGACACCGGACTCACGTCCGACGCCACTCTGCTTGTAGCCGCCGAACGGAACGTCCGGCGCGTGCCAGAGACCTCCGTTGATGCCGACGGTCCCGGTCCGCAGACGGCTGGCGACGGTGCGCGCCCGTTCGAGGTCGGCGCCGACGACACCGCCAGAGAGCCCGTAGATCGAGTCGTTGGCGAGCGCAACGGCGTGCTCGTCCCCGTCGTGGGGCAGGACGCAGAGCACCGGACCGAAGATCTCTTCCTTCACCGCGGTGGCGTCAGGTCTCAGACCGGTGATCACGGTCGGTTCGACGTAGTAACCGGTCGGAAGGTGGTTCGGCACACCGCCGCCCGTGATGACGGTTCCGCCCTCCTCGTTGGCCGACCTGATGTACCCGAGGACGCGCTGACGCTGCTGCTCGCTGATGAGCGGCCCCATCATGTTGGACGAGTCGGTTGGATCGCCGTAGGCGATCCCGCCGAGCACCGACACCACCGCATCCACACCTTCATCGAAGCGCTCACGGGGCAGCACGAGCCGACTGGTGATCGCACAACCCTGGCCGGCGTGCGCGGTCACCTGGAAGGCGGCGATCACCGAGGCGAGTGCCATGTCGGCATCGTCAAGGACCACGAGCGCCGACTTGCCACCGAGCTCGAGGAACAGGCGCTTCACCGTCGGCGCGGCCGACGCCATGATCGAACGGCCCGTCGCGGTGGAGCCGGTGAAGGACACGACGTCGACGCGGGGATCCTCCACGAGTCGCTGCCCAGCCGACGCTCGGCTCGCCGTGAGCACGTTCAGCACGCCCGCCGGGATGTCCGTCTCCTCAGCGACGATCCGTCCGAGCACGCTCGCCGACCAAGGCGTGGCTGGCGCCGCCTTCAGGACGGCGGTGCACCCGGCGGCGAGCGCTGGGCCGACCTTGGCCAGCTGGATCTGCATGGGGAAGTTCCAGGGAACGATGGCGGCGACAACACCGGCTGGTTCCCGCAGGATGTACCGCGATGCTCGACCGCTGAACGTCTCGATCTCACCGAGCTCCTGGCGCCGTGGGTAGCTCTCGGCGAGCTCGGCGGCGAAAGACAGACCGTTGATCGGACCGTCCAGCTGCGCGCTGTAGGTCAAGAGGACCGGAGCGCCGACTTCGGCGACGATCATCGCTCGAAGCCCTTCGCTGTGCCGCCGTAGCGCATCCTGCAGCTGGATGAGGCACGCGGCGCGGAACGCGTGGTCCGTCGACCACGCGGTCTCATCGAACGCGGCGCGTGCGGCCGCCACGGCAGCATCCACATCGCTGTCAGAGGCGTCCGCGGCGACGCCGAGGATCTCCTCTGTGGCCGGGTTGACGTTGTCGTAGGTGGCACCGCTGCTCGACTCGACGAGCTTGCCGCCGATCAGCATGCGCTCCTCGTGGAGCAGCTCGTCCATCGGCGTGCTCAGCTCCGGCCGAGGAGGTAGTGGATCACCGGTGTGGCGGCCGGGAAGGCGCCGGACAGTCCCGCGCCGTAGTAGCCGCCGTCGGTGATGAGGGTGACGCCGTTGACGTAGGACGCTGCCGAGCTGCACAAGAAGACCAATGCATGAGCTTGCTCGTCTGCTGTCGACGGTTGCAGCCCGGTCTCCTCTCGGAAGTCCGAGCCGAACGCGAGCCACAGGTCTGCGTTCGAGCGGGCGAGCGGCGTGTCCGTCGGCCCCGGCAGGATCGCGTTGATCCGGATGCCCTTCTTCATCATCGACACGCACGTTCTGGCGACGTAGGCGGTCATCGCCTGCTTGCTGAACATGTAGGTGGCCTTGTCGGGGTGCGCGTCGATCCACGCGACGGCCGCGTCGAAGTCGGGCGTGTCGAGGTACTCGGTGAGCGGCTCGAGGTTGGCCTCCCAGCCGAGGCCGGCCGCGGAGGAGATCATCCCGATCGCCGAGCCTCGTGGGAGGAGCTCGGCGGCGATCGCGCGGTCGATCAGGTGGCGGTGCCCGATGAAGTTGATCTTCTCGATCCCCGGGGTGCCGTCGGCTGCTCCCGCGCACGAGAAGAGCGCATCGATGGGTCCGCCGCACTCCTCGATGGCCTTGTCGATGCCGGCCTTGTCCCTCAGGTCGAGGTTGATCGCCTTCGCGCCGGGCAGCGTGACCTCCGCGTGGTCCATCACCACCACCTCGGCGCCGAGGTCCTGGACGAGCGCAGCGGTCGCGGCGCCCATCCCCGTCGCCCCTCCGACCACGAGGGCTCGCTTGCCGTCGAACCTGAACGCGTCAGCACCCATCGGTCGCTCGTGCCTCCCTAGATCCCGTAGACGCGTGACGCGTTGCCGGCCACGATGAGATCACGTTCGTCGTCGGGGATGCCGGCGAAGTTCTTCTCGACCACCGCCTGGGAGGTGGGCCACGACGTCGCCGGGTGTGGGAAGTCCGTCGACCACATGATGCGTTCCACCCCGAGGTCGTGGCGATGCTCGAGGCCTCGCGGATCGTCGACGAAGGTCAGGTACATCTGCCGTTCGAAGTAGCTGCTCGGCTTGTCGTCCAAGGCCGGGAAGTCGTACGGACCGGCCGCCATGGAGTCCAGCACGTCCAAGTAGTACGGCACCCACCCGAGCGAAGGCTCGACCAGCACGATCTTGAGCCCCGGGAACCGGGCCAGGACCCCGGGCAGGATCCAGAACCCGATGGTCTCGGCGAGGCGCATCGCCGGCTGAGACGTGAAGATCGCCTTCTGCGGGGTGGGGTCGCGCCGCAGCAGCTCGAACAGCGACTGGACGAGGCCGAGGTGCTGACTGATCGACATGCCGTTCTCTGACAGACGAGCCCACACCGGGTCGTAGCGCTCGTCGTGGTACTCCGGCAGCCCGACCTCGGCAGGGAACGTCGGGATGTGGACCGCTCTCGCACCGGCTGCGGCCAGCTTGTCGACTTGTGCCACCGCGAAGTCGATGTCGATGAGCGGCACCTGGTACGCCGGCACCAAGCGCGCCGGGTCGACTGAGGCGAAGTCGAGCAGGACTCGGTTGAACGCCTCCGATGCCTCGCGCCATCCCTCCCGCATGAGCGGGTAGTGGCGAAACGCGGACACCTCGCTGTAGAGGACCTCGGCGTCGACACCGTCACGGTCCATCGCCTCGAGCCGCGCATGCGGTTCCGCGTACCCGGGATGGGTCATCGCCTCATGGCTGAAGCCGGCGGCGAACACCTTCGGGTCGACCCCGCCGAGCTCTTCCACGTGGGCGGCAGCTTCAGCGGCGACGGCGTCGTCCCATGCCTCGTGGAGTGCCGCTGGCATGTTCGCCTTGATCTGATCCGGAGCGATGCGAACGTGCGAGTCCACCGAGATCAATCGGACGGCCATTGCGATCCCCCTGACTGCGCTTGGCGCGTGCCATAGTATGTACTATGTCACCTTACCCGTAGGATGAGCAGGTGAGCAACCGCGCTTCTGAGTCTGCTTCTGAGTCTGAGGCCAAGCCGCGGTCGCCGCGCCCGGAGGCCGATCAAGCCACGAAGCGACAGATGATCGATGCCGCGGTGGCCTGCATCCTCGACCGGGGCTTCTACCGTGCCAGCAGCAACGAGATCGCGCGCCGCGCCGGCGTCACCTGGGGCGTGATCCAGTACCACTTCGGAACGCGCGAGGCGTTGATGCTCGCGGTCCTCGAAGATGGCGCCAGTCGGTTCGCCGAGCTGGTGGAGACGGCCCAGATCGAGGGCGACACTGCCGTCGAGCGCCTCGAACAGCTCCTCGACATCCTCGTCGCCCACTACGGGACCCCGGAATACCTCGCGTACATGCAGATCCTGTTGAACATGGATCACGATCCGAGCACCAGCACGCAGGTCCGCGAGACGCTCCGCTCTTTGGCGGAGCACTCGAGCAACAACGTCCGCCGGCTGCTTCGTGATGCGCTCGGCCCAGGGCGCGCCAACGGAGACCTGGCAACGACGATGTTCCTGGCCCTGCGAGGGTTTGCGGTCAGCCAGCAGCTCCTCGACACCATGGCCTATGACACGGTGGCGACCAAGACCGATCGGGCGAAGGGTCAGCGCCGCCTGCTCACCCAGATCCTCGGGTCCTATCTCGAGCAGTCGTCGAGCTGATCCTCACCCCGCGAAGGGGACCTTGGACATGCCCCGGACGTTCGAGGAGTGAAAGCGCTCGATGCCGGCCCGATCGACCTCGTAGGTCGGGAACCGGCGGACCAGCTCTTCGAGCGCGACGCGGGTCTCGAGCCGGGCCAGCGCAGCACCGAGGCAGAAGTGGATGCCTTGACCGAACGCGAGGTGCCGTTCGATCGGACGATCGATGATGAGGTGCTCAGGGTCCTCGAACTCCCGCGGGTCACGGTTGCCGGCCCCGTTGACCAGCAGGACGACGGCCCCTTCGGGCACCGTCTGGCCGTGCCACTCCATGTCCCGTGTGGCGACGCGCCCCTGGTAGTGCGAGGGGGGGTCGTAGCGGAGGAGCTCCTCGACCGCCCCGTTCCACAGCGTCGGGTCCTCGACGAGACGAGCCCGCTGTTCGGGAAACTGTGCGAGCGCGACGGTGCCCGTCGCGATCAGCTTTGAGGTGGTCTCGTTCCCGGCGACGCCGAGCAGCAGGCAGAACATCACCAGCTCCATCTCCGTGAGCCGATGGGGCTGTCCCCCAACATCGGGGAGCTCCGTGTGCACGAGCACCGTGATCATGTCGTCGGCCGGGTTGACGCGGCGATCCGCGATCAGCTCGGCGAAGTAACCGAACAGCTCGGCTCCGGCGGTCGCAGCGTCCTCGGGCTTCGCGACGGACCCGTCGTCGCGGTGCAGCAACCGGTCGGACAGGTCCTTGAGACGTGCGTTGTCCTCGGCCGGCGCGCCGAGCAGTCGAGCGATGACCGCCATCGGGAGCTTCCCGGCGAGATCAGCGACGATCTCGCCTCCACCGACCTCGACGACTGGGTCGAGCCACCGGCCGCACATCTCGCGGACAGGGGCCTCGAGGTCGGCGATGCGCCGGGGCGTGAACGCGCGGCTGACGATCTTGCGGAGCGCCTCGTGGCGCGGCGGATCGGTGAAGATCATCATGTCGGGCGGCGGTTCGCCGCTCTCGATCTGCTCGATCAGCGTGCCCTTCGCCGAGCTCAACCCGCCGTGGTCGCTGAGCGCATGGAGGACGTCTTCGAACCGCGTGAGGGCCCAGAAGCCGTGGTCGGCGCTGTGGTACAGCGGCGCCTCGTCCTGCATGCGGCGGTAGATCGGGAACGGATCCTCCTGCACCGAATAGGAGGATGGGTCGTAGGTCACCGACGTCTCGCTCATCGAAGTCTCCGTGCTCACGCCGTGGGGCTCTGGAGGATGACACCGGTCCGGCTCGCGGCCACCAGCGCGGTGCGCGGATCGGAGAGCTGGTTCGAGGAGGTTCCTCGCAGCTGCCGGACGGCCTCCAACGTGAGGTTCAGCCCGTGGATGTAGCCCTCGCCGATGAGCCCACCGTTGGTGTTGCACGGCAGGAGGCCGGTGGGCCCGAGGTTGCCCGCCGCGATGAAGTCCTTGGCCTCGCCGGGGCCGCAGAACCCGAGCGCCTCGAGCTGCATCAGCAGGATCGGCGAGAAGGCGTCGTAGACCATCGCGACGTCGATGTCCTCGCGTGTGATCCCGAAGTCCCCGAAGAGGCGCTTGGCGAGCGCGACCGATCCTTCCATCGTCGACAGGTCACCGCGATAGTGATCGCTGGCAACCTCCTCTTCGAACAGCGCGGCGCCGGCCGCCGCGGCGATCACCACGGGCACCGGGGTGTCGGCGGCGCGGTCCAGGCTCGTGATCACGAAGGCCACCGCGCCATCCGTCTCCTGGCAGCAGTCGAACAGCCGGATGGCGGGCTCGGCGATCCAGCGAGACGCTTGGTGGTCCTCGAGGGTGATCGGACGACCGAAGAAGTGGGCGTTGGGGTTCCCTGCCGCGTACGCCCGCATCTGGACGACGGCACGTCCGAAGTCGGCGTTGGTGACGTTGAATGCGTGCATGTACCGGGTGGCGTTCAATGACATCCACGAAGCCGGGGTGATGACGCCGAACGGCATCGACCATTGCATCGCGGTCGAGCCCGAGTGCGCCGAGGTCGGGCGAACGGCTCCTTGGGCCGCGCCGAACCGGGCTCCCGAACGAGCCTTCACGGCGCGGTAGACCACAACGGTCTCGGCAGCACCGGCGGCAACTGCGGCAGCCGCCTGGAGGAGCACCCCTTGCGAGCCGCCGCCGCCATACGGCACCCGGCTCGACCAACCGATCTCCTCGATGCCGAGGGCTCGTACCAGCTCGGTCTCCTCGACGGGGTCGATCGTGTAGCTGACGAGCCCGTCGACGTCGCTCGGTGTCAGCTCAGCGTCGTTGAGCGCCGCGAGGATCGCTTCACAGGCGAGCTGCGTCTCGCTGCGACCGGCGGCCTTCGAGAACTCCGTCTGCCCGGCGCCGACGATCGCCGTCACGCCGGCGAACGTCGTGCCCGTCACCCGTTGCTCCGAGCCCGGAAGACGGGCACGGCCATGCCGTCGGCGGTGGGCGCGAACGTCACCTCGACGGGCAGGTCGATGCGGATGTCCGCCGGGTCCACGTCGATCAGGTTGGAGACGATCCGGATGCCCTCGTCGAGGTCGACCAACACCGCGACGACCGGATAGTCGAAGGCGGGGTGCCGAGGGTGGTGGAGCACGCTGTAGCTGTAGACGGCACCCGTTCCCGCCAAAGCGATCCACTCGTGCGCCGTGGAGTGGCACTGGGGGCACATCGGTCGCGGCGGATGGCGAAGCCGTCCGCACTGACAGCAGCGCTGCGCCACCAGGCGGCCCTCCGCGGCCGCGCGCCAGAACGGCTCGCTGTCCTCCGTGGAGATCGGCGCCGGCCGCTCCCGAGGGCGAGGTTCGCTCACGGATGCTGCACCGGGGCGTCCAGGACGGCTCGCGCTGCGACCATCGTCGCGATCTCGTCGTCGTCGTAGCCGTGTTCGACGAGCAGCTCACGAGTGTGCTCACCGCACATGGCAGGACCTCGTTGGATGACCCCCGGTGTCTCGCTGAAGGTGACCAGCAGCCCCGGATCTTCGAATCGACCGACCGCCCCGGCCCAC
>JBEEGB010000036.1:0-4057 GCA_041166585.1 Acidimicrobiaceae bacterium | reverse complement strand
GCTCGAGGGCGAGGGCGGCGCGGCGGCCTTCGAGGACGGCTTCGTAGATGGACCGGGGGGCGACCGCATCACCGGCGCGGGGCAGCCGCTCACCCGTGGCGCGCCAGAGGCGGTCGTCCGGGAGCCGGTAGCCGGCGTCGACGAGCACCGCCACCTCGATCGATCGGAGCTCACCGGTGAAGCGGTCCTCCACCTGGGCTGCCGCAACCGTGACCCGTCGGAGCAACGATCGCTTCTCGATCACGACGCCCGCCCCGAGCAGGCGGACATTGGCCGGTGCGAGGTCGCCGCTGCGCGACAGCTCGTTGCCGGCGATGAGATCAGGGGTGAGCAGGTGCACGTCGCGTCCCGCGGCCCTCAATAGCTCGGCCACCGACACGCCGATCGGGCCGCCGATCGGATCCCACACCGCGACGGCGCCGTCGGGCAGCGCGGCACCGCCGAGGACCTCGGCCGCGGTCAGCACGACGGCGCCGGCATCGGTCGCGTACGTGCGCCGACCGGGAAGCGAGCCCGCGCACAGCACGACCGCGCCGTCGAAGCCGGCGGCCTCCGCCGCGTCCACGTCACGGCCGAGCTCGATCGCCACTCCCAGCCCCCGGCACTCCGCCTCCAACCAGCCGGCGAGCAGCTCGAGCCGGTCGCGTCCGGCGCCCCGGGCCGCGGTCCGGACGGCACCACCCAGCTGCCCGGTGCGCTCCACCAACGTCACGCGGCTCCCGCGGCTCGCCGCCACCCGCGCACACTCGAGGCCCGCGACGCCGCCACCCACCACGAGCACATCGAGCGGACGTGGCGCGGTCCCGCTCACCGGTGCGTCGTCGACCTCGTGACCGGCCGACGGCTCGACGACGCAGGTCACGATCGGGTTGCGCGCGTCGCGCACCTGGCAGGTCTGGTTGCACAGGATGCACGGCCTGATCCGCTCGGGCTGGCCGGCCATCAGCTTCGCGACAAGGTCCGGATCGGCGATCTGCGCCCTCGTCATCTCGACCACGTCGCACACGCCTTCGCCGAGCGCCCACTCGGCCTGACCCGGCTCGACGATCGAGCCTTGGGCGACGACCACGACCCGTTCGGGGAGCGCGGCGCGCACCTGCCGGGCCAGATCGAGGTTGAAGCCGGGGGGGACGTGGCCGTCCGGCCGCGTCGCCGACACCGTGAAGATCGAACCCCGCACCACGGTGACGTAGTCGACCGCGGCGGCGAGCGCGACCGCCACCTCGGTCGCGGTCTCGGGCACCAGTCCCGCCCACGGCGCCAGCTCGTCGCACGAGAGACGCAACCCCACGATCGGCTCAGGCCCGACGCTGGCGCGCACGCTGGTGAGCACCTCGCGGGCGAACCGCAGCTTGTCCTCACCCCACGAGTCGGCGCGCTGGTTGGTGAGCCCGGACAGGAACTGGCGGATGAGGCTGTGCTGCCCCGCGTTCAGCTCGACGCCGTCCAGTCCCGCGTCGACGGCGGCGCGGGCGGCGGCCCCGAACCCCGCGATGACGGCAGCGATGTCCGCCTCCTCCATCCACTTGGGGACCTCGCGGCTGTTGACCTCCGGCACACGGGAAGGTGCCCACAGGGGCGCCTGGCTGTACGCGCTCGATCCCTGCCCACCGCTGTGCCCGAGCGCCGCGAGCGCCACCGAGCCCTCGGCATGCACGGCGTCGGCAACCGCCGTCCAGCCCGCGGCGGCGTCGGTCGCCAGCGGGCTGCGCTCGTAGGGCCAGTCGCTGGCATGGACTGCGGCCTCCTCGACCACCACGATCCCCGCGCCTCCGGCGGCGCGGCGCCGGTAGTAGGCGACATGACGGTCCGAGATGGCGCGGCCGCGGGCCAGGTTGGTCTCGTGCGGTCCGAACATCACCCGGTTGCGGGCCGTGGTGCGGCCCAGCACGACCGGCTCGAGGAGCTTCACGGTGCCACGGTCTCGCCGCTACGAAGCGACGACGGTGCCGAGGCGACGCCGGCTGAGCGCGATGGGTACGGAGTGGCCGTCACCGGGCTTCGGTGCGGATCCCGCTGCCACGCCCGCGACCAGTGCCGCGCCGTGCCCCTTCACACACTCGGGGTCGGGTCCGTCGAGGGGAAGACCCGTGAAGAACTTGGCCGCCATGCACCCGCCTTGGCAGGCGTCGTAGGAGCCGCACGATGCGCAGGCGCCAGCGGATGTGGGCTCGCGGAGCGAGCGGAAGAGCTCGGAGTCGCGCCACACGCGCGCGAAGCCGCCCAGGTCGCGGACGCTGCCGGCGCGGAACTGGTCGTGCAGCACGAACGGGCACGCGTACACGTCACCGACGGGGTCGATGAGGCACACCACGCGGCCGGCTCCGCAGAGGTTCAGCCCGGGGAGGGCCTCGCCCAGCGCCGAGAGGTGGAAGAACGAGTCACCGGTGAGCACACCCGGCCGCTCGAGCAGCCAATGGTAGAGCTGGACCTGCTGCACATCGGTCGGATGGAGCTCGTGCCACGAGTCGGCGCCGCGGCCCGAAGGGCGCAGGCGGGTGAGCCGCAGCTGCGCGCCGTACCCGGCCGCCATCGCCTCGAACGCGTCGAGCTCCTCGACGTTGTGTCGCGTCATCACCACGCTGATCTTGAACGGCCCGAACCCGGCCTCGGCCAAGAGGTCCATCGCCCGACGCGCGGCGTCGTAGGAGCCGACGCCGCGGACGGCGTCGTTCGTCGACGCCACCGCGCCGTCGATGGAGATCTGGACGTCCACGTAGTCGGCCGCCGCAAGGGCCGCGGCCCGCTCCGCCGTGATCGTCGAGCCGTTGGTCGAGAACTTCACACCGACGCCGCGGCTCACCGCGTAGTCGACCAGCTCGTAGAAGTCGGGACGGATCGTCGGCTCGCCACCGCCGACGTTCACGTAGAACACCTGCATGTCGTGCAGCTCGTCGACGACCGCCATGGCCTCGGCGGTCGTGAGCTCGCGCGGGTCGCGCCGACCCGACGACGACAGGCAGTGGATGCACGCGAGGTTGCAGCCGTACGTGATCTCCCACGTCAGGCAGATCGGGGCGTCGAGCCCTCGCTTCAGCTCGTCGGCGAGCGCTTCAGCGGGCACGGATCACCTCCGACTCGTGCAACGAGGCCAGCGCCTTGCGGAAGGACGGCCACCGCGGCGCCGAGATCGTCGACGCCGCGAGCGCCGCGTCGACGGAGGGATGGTCACCCAGCGTCCGCACCAGCTCGACGAGCTCGGGTGCGCGCAGGAACGTCAGGCGGCGGTTGCCGTAGTGGTAGGCCAGCGCCCCGAACGGCTCGGGTCGCAACGCGACCTGCGGGTCGAGCTCGAACGGCGCCGACGGATCGAGCTCCGTCGCGACGAGAGGGCTCAATAGACGCCGCACATCCCGTCGATCGAGATCTCTTCGACGAGCAGCTCGTCTTCGACCAGCTCGTCCTCATCCAGCTCGTCCGCCTCGAGGGCGATGTCAACCAGATCAGCCATGGCCAGACAGTAGTTCAGGCTCGGCCGAGGAAAACCGGGAGCTCCTTGAGCGCGTTGTTGAGGTTCGACCGCTGCCGGCGGGGCGTTCCGGCGAGCTTGATCGTCGGAAACGCGTCGAGCAGCTCCTCGAAGAAGACCCGTCCCTCGAGCCGGGCCAGGTGCACCCCGAGGCAGAAGTGCTCGGCGATCCCGAACGAGAGGTGGGGGTTGGGATCGCGCCGGATGTCGAAGGCGTGGGGATCGGCGAACACCGTGCCGTCGCGGTTGGCGGACGTGTAGACCATCGCGACCTTGTCGCCCGCGGCGATGGGCTGGCCGGCGACCTCGGTGTCTTCGGTGGCCGTGCGCCGGAAGTAGTGCAGCGGGTTCGCCCACCGCAGGATCTCCTCCACCGCCCCGGGGATGAGCGTGCGGTCGGCGCGCAGAGCCTCGAGCTGCTCGGGGTGCTGGAGCAGCGCGAGCAGACCCGACGACAGCATCGTGCGGGTGGTGTCGTTGCCCGCGGTCACCAGCTGCACGAAGAAGCTCCCGAACTGCACATCGGTCATCGCCTGCCCGTCCACCTCGGCCGCCAGCATCAGCGTCACGAGGTCGTCCTTCGGGTCG
>JBEEGB010000035.1:0-2712 GCA_041166585.1 Acidimicrobiaceae bacterium | reverse complement strand
AGCGCCTCGCCCGACATGCGCGCCGCCGCCGCCATCATCACGTCGACCACGAGGTCCGGATCGTCGTCGACCGAAGCGTCGCAATAGACCTGCAGATAGGCGACCGGCCAGTGCTCGTCGAGCACGCACAGGCTGACCTTGCCGAGCCGTGCGACCGCCTTGGCCTTGGCACGGTCGCGCATGGTCGACACCAAGAGCTCGTCTCCGTCGGTCGGCACGTAGTACACGATCGACATCGCCGGGCCGTCGGCCCGCCGCGCAGTGGCGAACACGCAGGTGCGGTGGGTCCTGACGAACGACCGCCGCTCGGACGGGAGCATGTCGCGGTCGGTGGGCGGCGTGAAGGGCTCTGCTTCCAGTGGCAGGATCTTCATATTATCGGATGATAACATAGGATCTGTGCGACGCAACCGTGAAGACATCCGCCAACAACTGCTGGAGTCGGCGCTGGTCGAGTTCGGCGCCAAGGGGTTCGACGGCGCGTCGACACGGTCGATCGCCCAGCGGGTCGACGCCCACCAACCGCAGATCAACTACCACTTCGACTCGAAGGAGGCGTTGTGGGCCGCCGCGGTCGACCACCTCTTCGGCCTGCTCGGCGCGGAGCTGGCTGACCTGCCGCTGCCGGCCGGCACCGACGATCCCGCGCAGCTGGCCTCGGCCTTCGCCGAGGCGATCCGACGGTTCGTCCGCTTCGCCGCCCTGCACCCGGAGCTCAACCGGATCATGGTCCACGAGGCCACCGAGGACAGCGACCGGCTCCGCTGGATGGTCGACCACCACGTCCGCCCCCTGTACGACGCGATGCGAGCCGTGTGGCAGCGGCTGCGCGACGCCGGCATCGCCGCACCGATCGATCCCGCCATGATCCACTACGTGATCGTCGGCGCGGCCTCGCTGCCGTTCGTCAACGCACCCGAGGCGCGCCTCCTCACCGGCGCGGAGCCCACCGACGCCGCCTGGGTGGACGCGCACGCCGACGGGCTCGTGGCGACCCTGCTGCCCGGCCTGTCCGACCGAGCTGAGGTCCCCACTCCGCGCTAGGTCTCGTTCGCCACGAACTCGTACCACCACAGCTCCGGCGGACCGTCGTCGACGAGCACGTAGATGCCGCCGCGCTCCTCGATCTCGGCGGGCGGCGGATACCTCACCAGCCGGCTGCTCGACGGCCCGCCCTCACATCGGATGAGCATCCGATCACCCGGCGCCACCACGGCCCGATTCTTGTCCGTCGCGGACTTCATCGCCCGCGTCGCGGACCAGGTACACGAGCTCGCCCCGCTCGTCGGACACGACGTGGTCGCGATGGAAGCCGAGCTTGTCGAGCACCCGGAACGAGGCGGAGTTCCAGGTCCGCACCGTCGCCCACAGCCGTCGTCTCCCCGTCGCGAACGCGGCGTCCATCACGGCCTGCGCAGCCTCGGTGGCGTACCCCTGTCCGTGTGCGCGGCGCAGCAGCTCATAGGCGAGCTCGGGCTCATCGAAGCTGCCGCGACCGATGAGGATGCCGCAGTAGCCGATCCGGTCTCCTTCCATCCGCCGCTGTATCGACAGGAAGCCGAACCCGGTCTCGTGCGCGTGCGCCCTCTGGTTCGCCAGGTACCGCTGCTCCTCAGCAAGGGAGCGAGGCCGGTCCTCGTCCTGCTCAGCGCGCAGCTCCAAGTTGCAGGGTGCGTCTTCCGGGCCTCGCAACCGGAGGGACAGCCTGTCCGTCTCGAGCGAGAAGGCCATGGGCAGGTAGGTGTCCGGCGTCGGCACCTGCAGATTGTCGGCCGCGAGGTCGCTCCCAGGCGAACCGATGCTCAGGCAGAGATGTCGCTGGCGTCGAAGCTGACGTCAGCGGTGTCGACGACGCTGGCGGTGCGACCGGGGCCGCCCTGCCACGTCCAGTACATGTTGGTGTGGGCGATCACCTTGTCGGCCGGTGGCAGGCCGTAGTCGGTGAAGTCCTCGGTCGTGTGCGCGTCCCCGACGAGGACCGTGTCGTAGCCGCGAACGAACGCGCCGTGGATCGTGGCGCGGATGCACGCATCGGTCTGCGCGCCGGTGACGACGAGCCGGCCTACACCCCGTTGCGCGAGCTCGGTCTCCAAGGTGGTGTCCTCGAAGGAATCGCCGTATCGCTTGTGCACCACCGGCTCGGACTCCTGGCGCTGCAGCTCCGGCACGTACTGCCAGCCGTCGGTGTTCTCGACGATGTTGTCATCCGAGTGCTGCACCCAGATCACCGGCACCTGCCTCGCGCGGGCGTTGCCGACCAACGTGTTGATGTTCTCGATCACCTCATCGCGGCGGTGGGCGTTCTCCACGACGGCGTTCTGCACGTCCACCACCAGGAGGGCGCTGTTGGGACGGTCTCGCAAGCTGGTCATGCTGGCTCCTCGCTTCTCGACACTCGTCTTCACGAACTCCCTATCACGCCCACGACGAGCGATCCACGCGAGGCGTGCCACGATCGCGCGGTGGGCACCGGGCTCCCGTTTCGCAAAGACCTGTTCAAGGGCACCGCCGAGCTCTACGACCGGTTCCGGCTGCCCTACCCGGCGCTGTTGCTCGACGATCTACGAGCCCGCGTCCCCCTTGACGGCAACGGCAGGCTGCTCGATCTTGCCTGTGGCACCGGTCAGGTCGCGTTTGCCTTGGCATCGGATGTCGCCGAGGTCTGGGCCGTCGACCTCGAAGCGGAATCGATCGAGCTCGGTCGGCGCAAGG
>JBEEGB010000034.1:0-3613 GCA_041166585.1 Acidimicrobiaceae bacterium | reverse complement strand
GAAGATCCGCGCACGCTCGACGATGACGAGCTGAAGGACCATCTGCGCGTGCTCGTACGCGCGCAGTCGCAGCTGGATGCGGCGATGCTCGCGGCCGTCGTGGAATTCGAACAGCGCAACCTGAGTGTGAGCGACGGACAGCTCGACACCCGAGCGTGGCTGGCGCATCACACCGGCACCGCCCGCAAGATCGCGGGCGCCACCGTGTGGCTGGCGAAGCGAGTGCGCTACATGCCGGCCTTCGCCGCGGCCATGGCGGCGACGACGATCACCGAGCAGCACGCGCGGGTGATGGCCAAGGCGATCAACCCCCGAACCCTCGATGCGTTCGTGCGTGACGAGGCGATGCTCGTCGGACACGCCAGCGAGCTCGAGGTCGACGACTTCGTGCACGTGGTCGCCCGCTGGGTGTTCCTGGCAGACCCCGACGGTCCCGACCAACGCGCCGAGAAGCCGAGCGAGCTGCACGTTTCGCCGTTGCTCGACGGCCGGCACCGTCTGGACGGCGACCTCGACCTGGAAGACAGCGCGGAGTACCTCGCCGAGCTCGACGCCCGCTACGAGGAGATCTGGCACGCCGACCACTCCGACAGCGCCACCGTAGAGGAGCGGAACCGCACTCCTTCACAGCGCTATGCGGCCGCGGCCGTCGAGATGGCGCGGCGCTCCTCCGCCGCGACCGATGAAGGACGCGGGCCACGCAAACCTCAGCTCATCGCCGTTGTCGATGTGCCGGCGTTGAACGGTGATCCCACCGGCATCGCCGAGCTCGAAGACGGCACACCGATCCCACAACCCCTCCTCAGCCAGTGGCTGTGCGACTGCACCGTGGCCCGTGTCGTTCTCGCCGGTCGCTCGCTCGTCCTCGAGGCCGGGCACCTGGTGTACACACCGTCACCTGCGCAACGGCGGGCGTTGATCGCGCGAGATCGCGGCTGCATCGTTCCCGGATGCCGGCGCAAGCCTCGCTGGTGCCAAGCCCACCACGTCACCCACTGGCCCGAAGGGCCCACCAACCTCGAGAACCTCGTGCTGCTGTGCCACCGCCACCACAAGCACGTCCACCGCCGCCTCATCACCATCACCCAGGGTGCGGCGCCGGGAACGTTCATCGTCACGCGACCCGATGGCTCGCCCCTCTACGAGCGCCCACCACCCGGCCGTCTGGTCGCATGAGGTGCGGGAGCGAACGGGTCGAGTTCTCTTGAGCACGGACCTTCAGACGCGGAGGGGGTCGACCTCGATCCTCACGCGGCCGGCGGGCCGCGGTGCTGCGGCCAGCGCGTCGCACAGAGCCGGGTGGTCGGACGCTCGCAGCAGCCACCGACCATCTGCCGGACCGAGCACCTCGACGCCCGGGCGTTGCCCGAGGCCATCGATGAACGCTTGGGCGGCAGCACCCGAGACGGCAGCCAGAGCCGTGAAGGGAGGGAAGCCGAGCGCGGCCCGGTTCGCTCGCTCGGCTGTGGTGAACCGGGCCGGGTCCGCGTGGAGGACAGCGTCGAGGACAGGGTGCTGTGGATCGCGCGTCTGCACCAGCAGCCGCCCACCCTCGGCTCGCGGTCCGAGCAGGCGCGCCCCGAGCGTCAGCAGAGCCATCGCCTGCTCAGCGGCGCGGTAGCGCGGCGCGAGGAGCTCCTGGTCGACGTCGAGGAAGGCCACGACACCCACCGGTCCCGCGATCTGGTGGAGCACTGCCTCGGTGCCGATGACGACCCTGGCCTCCACGTCGCGGCCAGCCTTCGCGGTGATCTCCCCCACGGGCTCGCCGGCGAGCGCCTCGAGCTCCTCCCTCGCTCGGCTCACACCGACACGGAGGTTGCGCATGTGGGTGGCTCCGCAGCTCAGGCACAGCACCGGTCGCTCGGTACCGCACCGGCTGCAGTGCAGATGGGTGCGCTCCGGTTGCTCGACCGCCGCGTCGCATCGCTGGCAGCGCGCCACCTCGCCGCACGCGGCGCAGGCGAGCAGACGCGAACGGCCCGTGCGGTTCAGCACGCAGACGACCCGGCCGCGGTGCCGGTCGCGCAGCAGCTCGACCAACCGATGCGAATAGAGACCCGATCGCACGTCCTCCGCTCGCCGGTCGACGATGTCGAGGAGGGGCCAGCCGGCGCGCTCCTCGGCTCGCGATGGCTCGACGATGTGATCGGCCGCGGCGATCGCCTCGAGCGAGGGGCACGGCGACACGAGGGTGCAGACCACCCCGGCGCGACGAGCGCGCTCGATGAGCACGTCGCGGGCGTGCCACGTCGGCGACCGTTCCTCCTTGAGCCGCTCGTCGTGCTCGTCGAGCACCACCACCTCGGAGAGGTCCGGGACCGGTGCCCACGCCGCGGCTCGTGCCCCGAGCACCGTGACCCCGCCGGCGCCGCAGCGAGCCCAGTCCCGCGGTGCCAGCGCCACGGGCAGTCCCTCGGCGCGCAGGCGCCGCCCGATCGATCGGATGGCATCGACCGATGGGCCGACGATCAGCGCGTCACCCTTTGCTGCGGCCTCGCGGACCAGGGGCAAGGGATCGGCGCCCGGCGGCAGCCGAACGGTGGTGACCGACGCGCGGCGCGGAGGTGGGGTCCGGCGCGGGCGAGGGGGAGGCAACGCCCGCACCGCGGCGGGTGGCGACGCGGTGCCGAGCAGGTGCACGAGCGGACCGGCCCACCGCCAGGCGGCCCAGCGCGCCAGCTCGATGACCTCAGGTGCTGGGCCCCAGCCCGTGACCTTGGCGATGGGCTTGAGCACGACGCCGTCGGGCGGCGTGACGTCGACCGCGACCACCCATGCTCCGACGCGCCGACCGTGCAACGCGACGCGCACCATCGTGCCGACCCGCACCTCGTCCTGGAGCGCATCCGGGACCAGGTAGTCGAACGTCTTGTCGATCCCCGCGACATCGGGGACGACCCGTACGACCAAGCTGTGCCTAGAGACCCAACGCGCGCTTGAGGTCGTCGACCTTGGTGGTCGCCTCCCAGGTGAACTCCTTCTCCTGGCGACCGAAGTGGCCGTACGCAGCCGTCTTCTTGTAGATCGGCCGGCGCAGATCGAGGTCACGGATGATCGCGGCGGGGCGGAGGTCGAAGACCTCGTTGACCGCGTCTGCGATCTTCGACGCGTCGACGGACTCGGTGCCGAAGGTCTCGACCATGAGCGAGACGGGGCGGGCCACGCCGATGGCGTACGCCACCTGGATCTCGCAGCGGGCGGCAGCGCCGGCGGCGACGACGTTCTTCGCCACCCATCGGGCGGCATAGGCCGCCGAGCGGTCGACCTTCGAGGGGTCCTTGCCCGAGAAGGCACCGCCGCCGTGGCGGGCCATGCCACCGTAGGTGTCGACGATGATCTTGCGGCCGGTGAGGCCGCAGTCGGCGTGGGGGCCGCCGAGCTCGAAGCTGCCCGTCGGGTTCACGTAGACGTCGTAGCCGTCGTCCGAGAACTGGGCCGGGACCAGCGGATGGATCACGTGCTCGATGAGATCAGGCTTGATGAGCGTCTCCGCGTCGAGCCCGGGCGCGTGCTGCGTCGAGACCAGGACGGTCTTGAGCCGGACCGGGCGGCCGTCCTCGTAGTCGAAGGTGACCTGGGTCTTCCCGTCGGGGCGCAGATACGGGAGGAT
>JBEEGB010000033.1:0-5183 GCA_041166585.1 Acidimicrobiaceae bacterium | reverse complement strand
GCGCACGATCAAATGCCGGCCTCGACCGCAGCTTCCTTGGCCCACGCGTAGTCGGCCTTGCCGACCGGGGAGCGCTGCACGCGGTCGACGATCAGCACGGCGCGAGGGACCTTGTGACCGGCGATCTGCGCCTTGCAGTGGGCGATGAGCTCATCCGTCGTGACCGATGCACCCTCGACGAGGTGAACGACGGCGGCCACCCGCTCGCCCCAGCGCTGGTCGGGGACGCCGACGACGAGCGCGTCGTACACCTCGGGGTGGCCGACCAACACAGCTTCGACCTCCTCGGGGAAGACCTTCTCGCCACCCGTGTTGATGCACATCGAACCCCGGCCGAAGAGCTGGATGGAGCCGTCGTCGAGCACCGTGGCGACGTCGCCGGTGAGCACCCAGCGCACGCCGTCGTGCTCGACGAACGTGGCCGCAGTCTTCTCGGGGTCGTTGTAGTAGCCGAGCGGGATGTGGCCTCGCCGCGCCACCCGGCCCTCCTTGCCGGAGCCGGCCTCGACGACCTCGAGCGTGTCGGGGTCGAGCACGAGCGTCTCGCCGTCGAAGCTCGAGAAGCGCCCGCCGCCCAGGCTGCTCGCCTGCGCGCCGGTCTCGGACGCGCCGTAGCCGTCGGCGAGGATCACGTGCGGGAAGACCTTGGCCAGCTCGTCCCGTCCGGCCGGCGACAGCGGAGCGCCACCGGAACCGATGGTGAAGATCGACGACGCGTCGTACTTGTCGGCGTTGGCGAGGTACTCGTCGATGAGCGGGCGCGCGACGGCGTCGCCGATGATGGTGATGATCTGCACCTTGTGCTCGGTGATGAGCCGCCACACCTCTGCATAGTCGGTGCGCGGGCGCGACGACGTGAGCACGTTGGTTCCGCCCGCGAACAGCCAGGCGCTCACCGTCCATTGCGCGGCGCCGTGCATCAGCGGCGCCAGCGGGAAGAAGATGATCGGCGTGTCGGTGATCCGCTCGGGGACCTCCTCGGGCGTCTTCACCGGGTTCATGCGGCTGTAGTCGCCACCCCCGAAGCAGGCGTAGAACGCGTCGGCCTGACGCCACACGACGCCCTTCGGCATCCCCGTCGTCCCACCGGTGTAGAGGATGTAGAGGTCGTCGCCGGAGCGGTCGACGGCCACCCGCTCGGGCGCGGAGGCGGCCAGCGCGGCTTCGTAGGTGCCGCCGTCGCCGACCGTCAGCGTGGTGCGCAGGGTCGGCACGCCGCTGCGGATCGCGTCGACCCGCGGGATGAACTCGGTGTCGTGGATGACGGCCTTCAGCTCGGCGTCCTTGTACAGGTATCGCAGCTCGTCCTCGACGTAGCGGTAGTTGATGTTGATCGGCACCGCTCGCAGCTTGAACGCGGCGAGGAAGCCCTCGACGTACTCGGTGCCGTTGAAGAGGTGCAGACCGACGTGGTCGCCTTGCCCGATGCCGTTGGCCGCGAGCCACGCGGCCAGCCGGTTGCTGCGCTCCTCGAGCTCGGCATAGGTGAGCGTGCGCTCGGAGGTGACGAGCGCCGTGCGCTCCGGCACCCTGTCGGCCGCCGCTTCCCACAGATCTGCCAGGTTGAACTCGAGACTCATGTCGGGATCCTGTCAGATCGCTTGGCGGATGCTCATTTGATCGCCACCGGGTTCACTGGGCTGCCGCACGCGCCCGTGAAGGGAAGGGGCGACGCCTCGAGCAGGAAGTCGTAGACGTCGTCCTCGGCGCAGTCGGCGGCGAGCGCCTCGAGGTCGAAGTTCTGGCCTTGCGTCATGCCCATGTCACGGAGCTGGAGGAGGTGCACGGGGAACAGCACCCGCTCGTCCTCGCACGGGTACACCTCGAGCGCGACGGTGTCGGTCGCCACCGCGGCCACGTCGCGGTCGCGGAACCACGGCACGGTGGCCATCGTGAGACCCGGTTGGTGACCACCGGTGAAGCTGTCGCGGTCACCCGACCGGAAGAGCTGCATGTGACCCGTGCGGACGAGCACCACGTCGCCGGCCTGCACCTCCGTCGCGGCCTGCTCGAGCGCGGCATCGAGGTCCGCCGGCTGGATGCCCTGGCCTGGCTCGAGGCGCTCGACGCCCTTGGCGCGCGCCACGTCGAGCAGCACGCCTCGCGTCGTCAAGGTCTTCACCCGAGAGATGCCGCAGCGCGCTGCTCCCGACTCAGCGGTGATCACCGAGGCCGGGAAGCCGTTGTAGAGCAGGCCGCCGTAGCTCACGTGCGAGAGGGCGTCCCAGTGGGTCGCGGCCTGCAAGCCCATCGTGACCACGTCGTCCGAGCAGCAGAAGTTCTCGGGCGTGCCCATGTACGCGGTGTTGATGGCGACCATGGTCCGCAGCGGGTTGAGGCGCCCGGGGATCGTCCCGATCTGGGGGCTCTGCTGATCGAGCCGAACCGCGAGGGAGAACGCAGCACCGCGGCGCACGGCCGCCGCGCCGCGCTGGCGGGCGGCCGCGTCGATCAGGTTGAGGGTGCCGATCTCATCGGCGTCACCCCAGCGCCCCCAGTTCGAGACGCGGGCAGCGAGCTCGGTGAACTCAGGAGGAAGCAAGCTGCCGCGCCGCTGCCTCGCGGTAGCGGGTGGTGGAGTGCACCGGGTCGAGGTCGAAGCGAGGGATGACCTCACGGCCGAACAGCTCCATCGAGCCCACGACGACGTCGGTCTCGAGCGTGTTGGTCGTCGGGCTGAACGTGAGCTGGTCGAAGCCCATGTCGATCCAGTTCTGCACGGAGCGGGCGCAGTCGTCGGGATCGCCGATCACGACGTAGCCCTGCTTCGACAGCTCCTCGACCTGCTCGGGCGAAGGCTCCGGGATCTTGTTGGGCCACTCGGGGAGCGTCTTCGGACGGGGCACGTTGTCGAGCCAGTGGTACGCCAGCGTCGAGTAGTAGTTCATGCCCATGTTCGACGCGACCTCGAACGCCTTCTTGCGGTCCTCCATGCAGAGCATGTTGGTGACGCCCATGATGTTGTCGTTCACGTACCAACCGACGGGCTCGGCCTTCGCGATGCCGGCCTTGTAGGACTTCACCAACGGCTCCATGTCCTGGGGCCGGCCGATCGAGAAGCAGAACGCGCCGAGGCCGAGCTCACCCGCCTCGCTGAAGGTGCCTGGACTTCCCGCCGCCACCCACATCGCGGGGTGCATCGCACCGTGCGGCTTCGGGAACACCTGCCGCTCAGGCATCCGGAAGTACGTGCCCTCGTGGCTGTAGGGCGCGTTGCGCCACATCTTCGGGATCTCGCGGATGGTCTCTCGCCACATCAGCTTCGTCTCGTCGATGTCGGCGATGTCGAAGCCGTGGACCTCGGTGCTCGAGGAGCCGCGGCCGGTGCCGAACTCGAAGCGGTTGCCCGTGAGGTGGTCGAGCAGTGCCACGTTCTCGGCGATGCGCTGCGGCTTGTTGACCGGCGGCGTGATGTTGAAGATCGCGGAGCCGAGGTGGACCCGCTCGGTCTGCGCGGCGCAGAACGACAGGAACGCCTCGGGGCCAGGCATGTGGCTGTACTCGTCGAGGAAGTGGTGCTGCGGGCACCACACGTACTTGAACGCGTGCTGGTCCGCGGCCTTGGCGATCTCCACGTTGCGGAAGATCCGCTTGTGCTCGGCGTCGGGATCGACGTCGCGCTCGGAGTGCGGAACGAACAGTTGGGCGAAGACGCCGAATTCCATGGGTGTCAGTCTCCTTAGATCAACGCCAGCACGCCGCGGTTGAGCTTGCCGGCGTGCAGGTCGTCGAGGGCGAGCTGGATGTCGGCCAGGTCGTACGTCTGGCTGACCATCTCGTCGAGCTGGAAGCGCCCGTCGAGGTAGAAGTTCACGATGAGGGGGATGTCGTGGTGCGGCCGGGTCGAGCCGTAGCGGCACCCGAGGATCGACTTGTCGTTGTACATCGAGCTGACGACGAAGCTGGCCTCGGTCCCCATCTTGGGGACGCCGAGCAGCACGCAGGAGCCGCCCCAGTCGAGCACGTCGATCGCTTGGCGGATGAGCGCGGGGTGGCCCACGCACTCGAACGCGTAGTCGACGCCGTTGGGCAGGCCGAGATCCTTCACCGCGGCGATGGTGTCGTCGACCGACGATGCATCGATGAAGTCGGTGGCGCCGAACTGGCGGGCGACGGCCTCCTTGGCCGGGTTGGCGTCGACGACGACGATGCGGCCGGCGGCGGACAGGCGGGCGGCCTGGATGACGGACTGCCCGATGCCGCCGGCGCCGATCACGAGCACCGTCTCGCCCGGCTGCACCTTGGCCCGGTTGAGCACCGCGCCCGCGCCGGTGACGACGGCGCAGCCGATGAGGCACGCGGCGTCGAGCGGCACTCGGTCGTCGATCACGACCGCTTGCGTCTCGTTGACGACGGTGCGCTCGGTGAAGACGCCTGCGTTGGCGAACTGGAAGGCCTTCTCGCCGCCGACGGTGAACGGTCGCGGCAGCCGGCCGAACGTGTCGCGGCAGTGGGTGGGCAGGCCGCGATCGCAGGCGTCGCATTGGCCGCAGTTCCCGAGCGTCGTGAGCACGACGTGGTCGCCGACCTTCACCTTGGTGACGGCGCTGCCGACCTCTTCGACGATGCCGGCGCCCTCGTGGCCCATCACGACCGGCGTCGGGAACGGGATGGTGCCGTCGATCAGCGAGACGTCGCTGTGGCACAACCCGGCGCGATGGATGCGCACCAGAACCTCGCGGGGGCCCGGACCGCGCACCTCGACGTCGTCGCGCACCTCGAGCTCACCGGTCCACACGATCCCCCGCATCAGCGGGCCCCGACGGTTGCGACGTTGGGACGGACGACCTTGCCGGGGAGTCCGGCATCGGCCTGCAGCTCGCCGTCGATCACGATGGGGACCCCGTTCACGATGGTGGCGTGCGCGCCTTCGGGCTTGGACGTCCAGCGGCCGGCTCCGTTGGGGAAGTCGTGGACGAACTCCTTGTGCGAGGGCCCGATCGTGTCGGGGTCGAACACGTAGATGTCCGCGCCGTAGCCGGGCAGCAGGAGCCCACGGTCGATGAAGCCGCACAGCGCAGCCGGGATGGCGGTGATGCGACGCACGCCCTCTTCGAGCGTGAAGCCTGCCCACTCGCGCACCCAGTGGCGAAGGAAGTAGCTGTGGGCTTCGGCGCCGTCGTCGCGGTCGAGGTGGGCGCCGCCGTCGCTCGTGCCGACGACCATGTGCGGGTCGGCCTGAG
>JBEEGB010000032.1:0-7892 GCA_041166585.1 Acidimicrobiaceae bacterium | reverse complement strand
CTTCGAGGTGCTGCGCTCCAAGCAAGAACGCCTCGTCCCGAGACGCCACGACAACATGCCCTGCTGATCCCCCGGCCGACCTCGCGTCCTCACCCCCCTCCCCCGCGCCCGCGCCCAGCGCCGCGCCCCGCTCCGCGCCCTCCGCGCCCGCGCCCACTGTGGTCTCTGAGCCGGACAATGCACGGTTGAGCGTCCACAGAGTGCGCGACCGACCGAGCTGAACGTTCTACGGATCTTGAGCCGTGAAGTCCACGGCTCAACGCCCACAGAACCGAACGCTGTCACGCGCCGATCATTCTGCGGACGCTGAACCGTCAGCCACACGGCTCAGCGCCCACAGTGGGCAGAGGGGGGAGGGGGCGGGGAAGCGGGTGAGCGAGCCCCGAACTAACGTCCTGTGATGTGCCTGAGACCGTGACGATCACCGACAACCGCACCGGCGACTCCGTCGAGATCCCCATCGAGAACGGTGGCGTGGATGCGAGTCCGTGGCGCAAGCTGCTGCCGAACATCTGGTTCTACGACCCAGCGTTCATGACCACCGCCGCCTGCTCGAGTGCGATCACCGAGCTCGACGGCGACAACGGCATCCTGCGCTACCGCGGCTACCCGATCGAGCAGCTGGCGGAGCAGTCGTCGTACCTCGAGGTCGCCTACCTGCTGAAGAACGGTCAGCTCCCCACGCAGTCGCAGTACGACGAGTGGGTGCACGACATCACGTACCACACGTTCATCCACGAGAACATGCGCAAGCGGTTCATGGAGGGCTTCCACTACGACGCCCACCCGATGGGGATGCTCGTATCGGCGATGGCCGCGATGTCGACCTTCTACGGCGAGGCCAAGCAGATCCAAGACCCGCAGATCCGCCACCAGCAGATCGTGCGGCTCATCGCCAAGATGCCGACGCTTGCCGCCTGCTGCCACCGCTTCAGCGTCGGCATGCCCTTCGTCTACCCCGACAACTCGAAGGGCTTCGCCGAGAACTTCTTGAACATGATGTTCTCGCCGCTCGAGCACATCCCGTTCGACAACCCGGCGCTGGCCAAGGCGCTCGACCTGCTGTTCATCCTCCACGCCGACCACGAGCAGAACTGCGGCACCACCGCGATGCGCACGGTCGGCAGCGCCCACGCCGACCCGTACATCGCCGCATCCGCGGCGGCCGCCGCGCTCTACGGGCCGCGCCATGGTGGCGCCAACGAAGGCGTGATCCACATGCTCACCGAGATCGGCTCGATCGACAACGTCGACGACTTCGTGAAGTCGGTCAAGGAGGGATCGGGCGGGCGCCTGCAGGGCTTCGGCCACCGGGTCTACAAGAACTACGACCCGCGGGCGAAGATCATCAAGAGGGCCGCCGACGAGGTGTTCGAGATCACCGGGAAGAACCCGTTGCTCGACATCGCCCTCAAGCTCGAAGAGGTCGCCCTGAAGGACGAGTACTTCACGAGTCGCAAGCTCTACCCGAACGTCGACTTCTACTCGGGGCTCATCTACCAGGCGCTCGGGTTCCCGATCGAGATGTTCACCGTCCTCTTCGCCATCCCTCGCACCGCCGGTTGGCTCGCGCACTGGGAGGAGCAGCTGGAACAGGACATGAAGATCGTTCGGCCCCGCCAGCTCTACATCGGCGAGCCGGAACGGGCCTACACCCCCATCGCGAACCGCTAGCACTTCTTCGACGCGCACTGACGCGTGCGATGCTCGACTGATGCACGCGGTGACGATCGTCGATGGAAAGCTCGAGTGGGCTGAGCACCCCGACCCTGAGCCCGGCAAGGGCGAGCTGCTGATCGCTGTCCGCGCCGCCGGTCTCAACAGCGCCGACCTGATGCAGGTCCAGGGGTTCTACCCGGCTCCGCCCGGTTGGCCGGCCTCGATCCCAGGAATGGAGCTCGCCGGCGAGGTCGTCAGCGTCGGCTCCGGTGCGCGGCGCTTCGCGGTCGGTGACCGGGTCATGGCCCTCGTCGGCGGCGGCGGCCAGGCCGAGCTGGCCGTGGTGCCCGAGGGGTGCGTGCTGCCCGTGCCTGCCGGCGTCGACTGGGCGGCGGCGGGCGGGTTCCCCGAGGTGTTCACCACCGCGCACGACGCGCTGTTCACGCAGTGCGGGTTGGTCATGGGCGAGCGGCTGTGCGTCCACGGCGGTGCTGGCGGTGTCGGCGTCGCCGGCGTGCAGCTCGGCGCGGTGGCCGGCTGCGAGGTCGTCGCCACGGTGCGCAACGAGGGACTGCGCGACGCCGTCGCGGCACTCGGCGCCACCGCGGCCGTCGCGCCCGAGGGCTTCGGCGAGCACGGCCCGTTCGACGTCGTGCTGGAGCTCATCGGCGGTCCCAACTTCCCCGCAAACATCGATGCCCTGGCGACAGGCGGTCGCATCGCGGTCATCGGCGTGGGCGGCGGCGCCTCGGCTGAGCTCAACTTGCTGGCCCTGCTGGGAAAGCGGGGACGCATCCACGGTTCGACGCTGCGCGCCCGGCCGCCCGAGGAGAAGGCCATCGCCGTCACCCGCGTCGAACGCCACGTGCTCCCTCACCTCGCCTCCGGCCGCGTGCGCGTGCCCATCGCAGCCACCTTCCCGATGTCGCAGGCTGCCGCCGCGTACGAGCACTTCGCGGCGGGCGGCAAGCTCGGCAAGATCGTCCTGCAGGCGGATGCGTGATGGAGTTCACCCTGGCCCCCGAGCTCGACGCACTACGCGAGGAGGCCACGGCCCTCGCCCTCGACTGGGCCGGACGCTCCGACTTCCCCGAGGACTCGTGGATCGTCGGCTACAACGCCGACTTCGCGAAGGAGCTCGCGGCCCGAGGCTGGATCGGGATGACCTGGCCCGTCGAGCACGGCGGTCACGGACGCACCGCGCTCGAGCGGTTCGTCGTCTTCGAGGCCCTCATCGCCAACGGCGCGCCGGTGGCAGCCATGTGGTTCGCCGACCGGCAGATGGGGCCGACGCTCCTGCAGTTCGGCACGCCGGAGCAGCGAGCGCGCTGGATCCCCGACATCGTCGCCGGCACGTCGATGTGGGCCATCGGCATGAGCGAGCCCGACGCCGGCAGCGACGTCGCGTCGTTGCGCACGCGCGCGGTGCGCGACGGCGACGACTGGATCGTCACGGGTCAAAAGGTGTGGACCTCCGGCGCGGCGTTCGCCGACTGGTGCTACCTCATCGCCCGCACCGACCCTGATGCCCCGAAGCACGCAGGCCTGTCCGAGCTCATCATCGACATGCACGCGCCGGGCATCACCGTGAGCACGATCGAGGACATGACGACGAACCGTCACTTCTGCGAGGTGACGTTCGACGAGGTGCGGGTGCCAGGCGACCACCTCGTCGGCGAGCTGAACGGCAGCTTCCGTCAGCTCATGCGGCAGATGGAGCACGAGCGCGGTGGCATCGATCGCCTCGTCTCGAACTACGCGCTGTACCGCGACGTGATGGCCTCGGACCTCGTGGACAAAGAGGACCCGATCGTGCGCCAGCAGATCGCGTCCCTCGAGACCGGGTACCGCATCGGGCGCCTCCTCGTGCTGCGCGAGACCCTGCAGCAGGCGCCCAAGGGCTTCTCGGCCGCGACCAAGACGTTCGGCACCGAGTTCGAGCAGCGTGTCGCCGACTTCTGCGGCTCGGTGCTCGGGCCGGCCGCGACGCTGTGGGGAGTCGACGCCGGCCTCGGCGGACGAGCGGCGCGGGCCATCTGCTACGCGCCCGCCTACACGATCATGGGCGGCACCGCGACGATCCTGCGCAACATCCTCGCCGAGCGGGTGCTGGGCCTACCCCGCTGAGGCTCGCAGCGCGTTCCGACGGTTGCGACGCTTCAAGGAGGCGAGATCGTTCCGTCGGGAGCGAGCTGCGCGGCGGCAGGGCCGAAGTCTTCGCTGGAGAGCTGAGCGATCAGCGCACGAGCGCGGCCGCCTGGTTTGGGTTGTCCCTTGCCGGTGAGCGTGACGGCGATGAGCCGCCCTGACTGGAACTCACCGGTCGCCGTGAGGGTGACGTTGAGGATGGCGGAAAGGTCGAGGACCCCTCCGCCGGCGAAGTTCCCGTACCCCGCGAAGTTGCCGAGGCTGTAGGCGATGAGATGGCCTCGATAGAACTCCATGCCGCGCAGCACGTGGGGGCCGCTGGCGATCACGAGGCTGGCGCCCGCGTCGATGGCCTTGTGGGCGAACGACTGCGGGTTGCCGCGGTCCTCGCCGAGGTAGGTCTCGTCCTGGCCGGTGACGTGTTGCGCGTCGACGCCTTCGGCGCCGGCGTGCATGTACACGACAACGACGTCGGACTGCTGCTTGGCCTTGGCCACGAGGGCGAGAGCCCTCGGCTCCTCCAAGAAGCTGGCGGCGTAGGGGTACGTCGCGAAGCCGACCATCCCGACCCGCACCGGTCCCGCCTCGACCACCGTGACCTGTCCGGGAAGCCCGGTCTGCGCCATCCCCGCGCCGTGGATGGCGCTCACCGTGTCGGCCTGGCCGGCGGGCCCGAAGTCGAACGAGTGGTTGTTGGCGTTGTTGAGCACGGTGAAGCCGGCGGCGGCGAAGTTCGCCGCGTGGCTCGGTGGCAACCGGAACGCGTAACAGGTGCCGGGCGCCGCCCCGTCGCACTTTCCGCCGTCGGCATCGGTGAACGTGCCCTCCAGGTTGGCGAACACGATCTGGGCGTCGCCGCGCAGCTCGTCCCGCACCGCGGAGAAGTAGGTGGCGGCATTGGGAGGCAGCATCGGTGTGTTGCCCGGGATCGTGTCGCCCACGGCCGAGATCGTGACGGTGGCCGTGGGGGCCGGCGTTGCGGTCGTGGTTGGGGCTGGTGCTGGCGCCGACGTCGTGGCAACGGCGACTGCGGTGGTCGACGTCGTTGTGGAGCTCGTGGTCCGAGTCGGCGCGGCGCTGCTGCTGCCGCGTTGCGACACGACGTAGCCGACGCCCACCAGCAGGACCACCACGATCAGCGCGGAGACCGGCCGGCGCCAGCCGGGCACATTGCTACCGAACAGCGGTTGCTTCGATCTCCACCTTGAGCTCGGGGAAGGCGAGACGGGCCACGCCGATGAGCGTCATCGCAGGAAGGTTCGGAGCCAGCACCTCGGTGGCACTCCCATAGTCCGCGAGCAACGCGTCCACATCGGTCGTGTACACCGTCAGCTTGACGACGTCGGCGATCGACATCTCTGCCGCTTCCAACACCGTGGTCAGGCTCGCAAGCGCCAGCTTCACCTGCTCGGCCATGTCCTGCGTCGCCGGCGGTCCGCCATCCGGACCGATCGCCGTCTGGCCCGAGCAGAACAGCACCCGGTGCTCGCCGGACACCTGCACGGCCTGCGAGAAACCGAACGCCTTCGACCACTCCCATGGGTTCACATCTGTGCGATCCATCGGCCGCCTCCTTTTCGTCGCTGGTGACAGTACCTAGAGCCGGCGCACCGAAGGGGTCGAGTCGCGCGTCCACGGGGCCACGCGGGCTTTGGCGTTGCTGATCCAGACTCCGGTGTCGTTGACGATCACCGGGTTGAGCACCACCTCCGCCAGCTCGGGCACCAGGTCGGCGAGCGCCGACAGACGGAGCAGCACGAGCTCGACGGCAGCACGCTGCTCGTTATCGAGCCCGGAGGCCACCGGCGCGGAGGCGAGCCGGCGCGCGGTGACATCGGTGAGCGGAGCGATGCGCACAGCCGCATCGGGCGCTGACTCGTTCCCAGCACCGCCCGGTCCGATGGCGACCATCGTGCCGACCACCGGGTCTTGTCCGAGTCGGAGACGCAGGTCGGTCCCGGACTCGGTCATGCGCTGCACGAGTGCGGGCTCGAGCGCGGCACCGAGGTGCTCGTGCATCCGTCCGAAGGAAGCCGCGACCTCGGCGGCACCGTGCAGATCGAGCGCAAGTCCTCCGGCCTCGGTCTTGGCCAGATGGGCGAGGCCGGTGGCTTTGAGCGCGACCGGGAAGCCAAGCTCCTTGGCCGCGTCGACTGCCTCCTCCGGCGTGCTGGCCAACCGTGCGTCGAGCATCGGCAACCCCGCGGCATCGAGCAGCGCGAGCGTCTCGTCGGCGGGCAACCAGCAGCCGCTCGGCTCCTTCTCGATTGCCGCGTCGACCAGCAACCGGATGGCTTCGACGTCGATGCCGGCGACCTCGGGGGCAGTGCCCTCGGGTTCCGACCGCCAGGCGCCGTAGTCGGTGGCCTTGCCCATCGCGTACGCAGCCGCGTCGGGGAACGTGAAGTTGGGGATCGACCGCCCTCCCCCGCTCTCGAAGGCGGCGGGTGTGCGCTCGGCGCAGAACGACGCCACGACCGGCTTGCTCCCGGCCTCCGAGCCCGCGGCACCCACGGCTCGCGCCACTTCGCCGCTGCCGGGCCAGATCGGAGGGGCATGGAGCACCAACGCCTGGTCGACGCCCGCATCGGCCAGCACCAGGCGCAAGGCCTGCTCGTACTCGTGCGGACCGGCCTGGTAGGTGACGTCGACCGGGTTGCCGACGTGCGCTCCCTGCGGCAGCAGTGCCGTGAGGGCGGCCTCCGTCGCCGGCGCCAGCTCAGCGAGGACGAGACCGGCGTCCGAGCAGGCGTCCAACGCCAACAGCGCTGGGCCCCCGTAGTTGGCGAGGATCGCCACGCGGCGGCCGGTGGGGATCGGCTGGCTCGCCACCACGCGCGCGACGTCGAGCAGCTGGTCGAGCGTGTCGACCCTGATGACGCCGGTCTGCCCGA
The DNA here is from genome assembly GCA_041166585.1 of Acidimicrobiaceae bacterium. Lineage (GTDB taxonomy): Bacteria > Actinomycetota > Acidimicrobiia > Acidimicrobiales > JACDCH01 > JBEEGB01. The sequence continues at coordinate 1,191 of JBEEGB010000032.1, read as the reverse complement.
GCACGACGTCCGTCGACGGATCGTGACCGGTCTTCACCGCGACGATCGGCTTCTTCCTCGAGACCTCGGTGGCGATGCGACCGAAGTGCCGCGGGTTGCCGAACGACTCGAGGTACAGCATCACGACCTCGGTGCGGTCGTCGATCTCCCAGTACCGCAGCAGGTCGTTGCCGCTCACATCGGCCTTGTTGCCGACGGACACCGCGCTGGAGATGCCGATCCCGAGGCTGGTGGCACGATCGATGATCGCTGCGGCCAGCGTCCCCGACTGCGACGACAGCGCCACCCGTCCAGGGATGGGCACGAGCGGGACGAACGTCGCGTGCAGCCGCACGGCAGGAGCGGTGTTGATCACGCCGAGGCTGTTGGGCCCGAGCAGGCGCATGCCGTGCCGGCGCACGAGCTCGACGAGCTCCGCCTCGGCCGTGGTCCCGTCCTCGCCCGCCTCCGCGAAGCCGGCGGAGATCACGACCACGCCGCCGATGTGCGCTCGGGCACAGTCCTCGATGACCGCGCGGACCTCCTCGGCCGGGACGGCGACGACCGCGACGTCGACTCGGTCCGGGATCTCGAGCACGGTCGCGTACGCCCGCACGCTCGCGACGTGCTCCGCGTCGCGGTTGACCGGGTAGACCACACCGGCGAAGTCGTGCTCGAGGAGCCGTCGGAACACCTCGTGGCCGATCCCCCCGCGTTCGCGACCGGCGCCGACCACCGCCACCCGCGACGGCTCGAGCAGCCGGGCGACCGAGCGCGCGTCTGCCGAGCGCGACCGCTCGGCCATGGCCGCGACTGCTTCTTCGGTCGGCTCCAGCCCGAGGCGCACGTCGATGACACCGTCGGCGAACTTGCTGGCTACCTCGAAGCCGGCCTGGCGGAACACCGACAGCATGCGCCGGTTCGACGGGAGCACGTGGGCGACGAAGGTCGCGACGCCTGCCTCGCGAGCCGCTGCCGCGAGGTACTCCAACAGGATGGTGGCGAGTCCCCGCCCTCGGTGCTCGTCGTCGACGAAGAACGCCACCTCCGCCTCGTTGCGGTCGGGCCACCGGTCATAGCGGGCGGTGCCGACGAGCTCGTCGTCGACCAGCGCCACGAACGCCATCCGATCGCGGAAGTTCACCTCGGTCAGGTGGGCGACCTCGGCCGGCGAGAGCCGTGGGTGAGGGCTGAAGTAGCGGAAGTAGATCG
>JBEEGB010000031.1:0-6313 GCA_041166585.1 Acidimicrobiaceae bacterium | reverse complement strand
ACGGCGGACTTGCGGGCGTCGCGTGCGGCCTTCACCACGCTGCCGCCGGTCAGCTCCTCGACGCTGTCGAGCCCGTCGATGAGCGCGGCCTTCGTGGCGTCGGTGGCCTTGTACCCGAGTCCCGTGAGCGCCTTGACCACCTCGCTCTGCGCAACCGGCCCCGGCGCGGCCGACGCGATGATGCGCAATGCGTCCTTGGTCAGCTCCGCCCCCTGGGTGATCGCGTCGGCGACGGAGATGTCGCCCTCCTCCTCGCCCTCGAGCGAGGCCAGCCACCGCCGGACCTTCTGCACGATCTCGCCGTGCGACTCACCTTCGAACGAGAGCGTTGCCATGACGGTCACGCTAGGCCTTGCGGGGGTGCCGGCTCAGGAAGCTCCAGATCGCGAGGCTCGAGTCGAGCTTCGTGTACGGCGGCCCTACCTTCCCTGAGCCACCGGCGTGACCCATCCACGCGTGGTTGGCGCCGGCGACCTCGACGAACGCGACCTGCACGCCGTTGGGGCAGGACCACGACGTGATCGCGAGGTCGGCGTTGTCTGCATCGGTCGTGCTCAACGGCGCCGAGGGACAGCCGTCCGCCGCCGCGAGCGTCTGCGCCGCGACGACCGGACGGTTGAACGCAACGCCGCTGATCGCGTTGGGCCCGAGGCCGCCATCAATGGGGATGTTCAGGTCCGCGGCACCGTGGATCTGCAACATCGACACCGCGTGCGCGGGCGTACACGTGCTCACCTCCGGGGCGGCCGACTGCACGCCGATGGCGACGATCTCGTCGGACAGCTCGCACGCGAGCCGGTAGGCGAGGATGGCGCCGTTCGAGTGCCCGGTGGCGAACACCCGCGCCGAGTCGATGTCGTGCTGCGAGCGGACCTGCGCGATGAGCAGCCGGATGAAGCCGACGTCGTCCACCTGCTGCTTCACCGCGGGGCCGCAGCAGTCGCCGCCGTTCCACGTGCGCAGCTCGGTGCCGTCCGCGCCGACTCCGATGCCGTCGGGGTACACGACGATGAACCCGTTCGCCTCGGCCAGGCCGTCGAAGCCGGAGTTCCGCTCGAACTGCGTGCCCCACCCGGTGCCACCGTGGAGCGCGATGAGCAACGGCGCCGCGCCGGTGAGGGTGCTCGGGACGTAGAGGTGATACGTCCGCGTCCGGCCGTCCGGCGTGTCGAGGGTTCCGTCGATCGTCGTCGACGCGGGAGCGACTGCTGCGTGGGCCAAGGTGGCGTCGAGCGGTGAGCTCCCCGACTCCGTCGTGGTCGTCGCCGCTGTGGTCGTGGTGGTGGGGGCACCGGTCGTCGCCGAGCCCGACGCGCCAGAGCACGCCGCGGTGAGCAGGCCGACGGCGACGAGCAGGCATGCCAGCGGCCAGGTGGCGCGAACCCTCATGCAGGCAGTCTGGCCTCGACAGATGATGAGGAGATGAGCGATCCCGCGCTCACTCTGTGGACGCTCACCCGTGAACGCCACGGCTCAACGTCCACGGAAGCGGAGCTGGGTTCCTCTGCGGACTCTCAACCGTCGCTCACACGGCTCAAAGCCCACAGTGGGCAGAGGGGGGTCTACGAGAGCAGGTCGCGGCAGAACGTCCTGATGCCCGACACCAGCGCGTGGGGGGCTTCCCAGGGGACGAAGTGGCCGCAGTCCCGCAGCAGGAACGGTCCGACGTGGTTCGGGAAGACCTCGGCTGCCATGCGATCGAAGTCGGGGTACAGCACATGGTCGCTCGGGCCGAACAGCACCAGCACCTCGGTGTCGGGGTTGCGCGCGATCATCGGCGCCACCGAGCGGGCGGCCTCCGAGAGCGAGCCCTCGTACGCGCCGAACGAGGCCCGCAGCTTGGCGCCGTCGGCGAAGGGCTCCGTGTGGAAGTCGATCGCGGCGCTGCCACCGAAGCGACCGGCGGGGGCGATGTCGCCGTCGTCGAGGAACGCGCCGGGATGGGCCCAGTGGCGCGACGAGTAGAACGTCGCGATGTAGCGGCGGCGCTTGTCGGGGGTGTCGAGCTCGGCGGCAAGGCCGTCGGGGTCGGTGGCCTGGCGGACGTAGTAGTCGCTCGACTCGCGGGCGGGACGCGACCGCATGCCCTTCATCCGCTCCTTGTCGAACGGCAGCGGCGAGTTGAACAGCACCATCCGCTCGACGAAGCCGGGAAAGCGGAGCGCGAGGTCCTGGATGACCGGGCCGCCGAGATCGCCACCCACCAGCACCGCCCCGTCGTGCCCGAGGTGATCGTGCACGAGCGCGTGCACGTCCCGGCTGTGGGATGCGACGTCGTGGAAGCCGTCAGGTGCGACATCGGAGTCACCGAAGCCGCGCAGGTCGGGCACGATCACCTCGAAGCCGGCTGCGGCCAGCGGCTCGATCACCCGCCAGAAGATGCGCTTGGTCTCGGGCCAGCCGTGCACGAGGACGAGCGGCCCCGCCCCGCCCGCGTTCTCGCGCACGAACGCCTGGTTGAACCCGCGGACGTCGGTGCGGTGGACGCCGAACCGGTCCGGATCGAGATCGTTCATGTGAGTGAGTCCAGCAGGTTCCAGAGGGCTTCGACGTGCCGTCGCTCGGTGCGGGTCTGGCCGATCGAGACCCTGATGGCGTAGCGGCCGTCAAGCTTCGTGTGGGTGACGTAGGCGCTGCCGTCAGCGTTCACGGCATCGAGCAGCCGTTGCGACGCGTCGTCACCGTCCACGTGCGCGAAGCAGACCAGGTTGAGGTCGCACGGCGCGAGCCGTTCGAAACGAGGGTCGGCGTCGACCTGCGCGGCGAACCACGCGGCCAGCGCGACGTGGTCGGCGATGTGGTGCCGCAACCCCGCAGCGCCGTAGTGGCGCAGCACGAACCACAGCTTCAGGGCGCGGAAGCGACGGCCGAGGGGCACATGCCAGTCGCGGTAGTCGATCACGGCCCCCGATTCGCTCGCGACGTTCCGGAGGTACTCCGGTAGCACGCTCAGGGAGCGGATGAGCGCGGCGCGATCGGTGACGTAGAGCACGTCGCAGTCGAAGTTGGTGAACAGCCACTTGTGGGGGTCGAAGCACCAGCTGTCGACTCGCTCGAGCCCGACGTTCACCAGCGACCGCAGCTCGGGCACGACTGCGGCCGAGCCCGCCATCGCAGCATCGACGTGGAGCCAGGCGCGATGGCGCTCGGCCGCGTCCGCGACGGCCGGCACCGGGTCGATGGCGAGCGACGAGGTCGTCCCGACGGTGGCAACGACCAAGAAGGGGACGAGCCCGGCCGCGACGTCGGCTTCGATGGCGGCGGCGAGCAGGTCGGGGCGCATCGCACACGACGCGTCCACATCGATCAGCCGCAGCTGATCCGCGCGAAGGCCGGCGACCCGGATGCCCTTCTCGACCGAGGAGTGGGCCTGTGTCGACGTGTACGCCCTGAGGGTCGTGATGTCGTCGACGGCCACCCGATCGCGCGCCGCGAGGATGGCGCACAAGGTGGCGTCGGATGCCGAGTGCTGGATCACCCCACCCCCTGAGCCCGTGGAGAGGAACGTCTCGGGCAGGTCGAGCAGCTCGATCAGCCAGTCGAGGACGTGGGTCTCGAGCTCGGTGCAGGCCGGGCTGGTCGCCCACAGCATCCCCTGCACGCCGAGACCCGACGACACGAGGTCGCCGAGGATCGACGGACCCGAGCTGTTCGCCGGGAAGTAGGCGAAGAAGCCAGGCGACTGCCAGTGCGTGACGCCGGGGAGCACGACCCGCTCGAGGTCGGCCAGGATCTCGTTCCACGGCTCGGGTTGCTCGGGCGGGTGGGCCGGCAGCTGCGCGCGGACCCAGCCCGGCTCGACCCTCGACTGCACCGGGAACGACTCGACCCGCTCGAGGTAGTCCGCGACCCAGTCGATCACCTCGTGCCCCAGGCGCCGGAACTCCTCGGGGGTCTGGTGGAACGTGTCGCCGGGCTCGGCCATCAGACGTGATCGATGCCGACGTCCAGCCCGAGCGCGAGGCCGAGCAGGTGGCGCAGCATCGCCGCGGTCGCGCCCCAGATCGTGTCGCCCATCAGCTCGAAGAAGAAGATGCTGCGCTCGACGGGCCCGCCGGCATCGACGGCATCCGGAGAGGCCCACGGCGGCCTCGTCGCGAACGTCCAACGCTCCTCGCGGAACACCCCGTCGAGCAGCAGCTCGGCCACCGGCACGTGGAGCACCGCGTCGACCTCGTGGGGGTTGGCGATGAGCTCGGGCTTGCCCACGACGAGACCGACGAACGGGACGATGAACGACCGGCTCGTCACGGTCATCAGGTGGTCGAGCTCTCCGAGGACCTCGACCGCGTTCGGCTCGAGCGCGACCTCTTCCTGCGCCTCGCGCAGCGCCGCTTCCACCAATGTCTCGCCTTCATCGCGGCGACCGCCGGGGAAGCTGACCTCGCCGGTGTGCGACCGGAGCCCCCACCCTCGGCGGGTGAGCACGACGTACAGCTCGCCATCGATGTCGTAGAACGGTGCCAGCACCGCGGAGGCGCCGATCACCGTGTCGGCCACGGACTCCACGTACGACGGCAACCCGACCCGACCCGTGAACGCCTGACGGAGCCCGGCGAGGGAGATGCGACGATCCTCTGGAGCGAGCTCTGCCCACGGCGGGGGGCCGCCGACAATGGCGTCGGAGGGCCGGGGGATGACCTGGGGGCCGCCCCGCTTCACGCCGTCTCGGCGGTGACCGCAGCGGCGAGCTGCTCCAGCAGCTCGCGCATCCCGCCGGTCTTCAGGTTGGCGATCACCCGCCCGGGCGTTTGCTCGCCACGCTCCCACTCCATCCACTGGGCAAGGAGCTTCACGGGGTCGGGCGGGGGGATCTCCACGACGGTCAGGATAGTGACTGCGGTTGCGACCTCAGGCGGCCCGTCGGTAGCGGGACACCGCAAGCGGCGCGAAGAACGCGACGAGCGCGACGCACCACAGCACGGCATAGAGGACGGGCCGGGCCGTCTCACCCCCGAGCGCAAGCGCGCGGGCGGCCTTGACCACGACGGACACGGGTTGCGCCCGGTTGTAGGCCTGGAGCCAACCCGGCATCCCCTCCAGCGGCACGAACGCCGTCGACGCGAACACGAGGAGGGCGAGGATCGGGAACGACGCGGCCTGGGCCGACTCGGCGTTCGGGGACCCGAGCCCGATGAGCGCGAACACCCACGAGAGGGCGAACGAGAACAGCAGCAGCAAGCCGATCGAGGCAACGAAGGGCACGATGCCGGCGTGGATCCGGAAGCCGACCAGGAAGCCCATCCCGATCATCAGCAGCACCACGCCGAAGTTGCGGACGAGGTCGGCCAGCGTGCGGCCGGCCAGCACCGCCGAGCGGGCCATGGGCAGCGATCGGAACCGCTCGATCAGCCCCTTGTGCAGGTCCTCGCTGAGGCCGACGCCGGTGTTCAGCGCCCCGAACGCCACGGTCTGGACGAAGACGCCCGGCATGAGGAAGTCGACGTAGTCGGGGACGTTGATCGAGCCGCCGAACACGTAGCGGAACGTCAGCACGAAGATGATCGGCTGGATGGTGCTGAACATGATGACCTCGGGCGTGCGGGTCATCGCCTTCAAGTTGCGCCATGCGATGGTGATGGCGTCGGAGACCGCCCAGCTGAGGTCAGAGCGACGCTCGATGGTCGGGCTCGGGGCCGGTGCGGTGATGGCAGCCATCAGCTCGCCTCCTCCAAGTCGTCGTCGGCGTCGCTCGGACGCCCGGTCAGGGTCAGGAACACATCGTCGAGGCTGGGCTCGCGGACGGTGACGGCAACGGGCTCGATGCCTGCGCCGTCGAGCCGGCGGACCGCGGCGAGCAGGGCAGGACCGCTGTCGGTCACCTTCACCTCGATGCTGCAACCGTCGTCGCCGAGGTCGGTCGGCCCCAGCTCGGCCAGCACTCCCTTCGCCTCATCCAGGAGGTTCGGGCCGGCGAGCTCGATGTGCAGGATCGTGCTCCCCAGCTGTGCCTTGAGCTGGCCCGCCGTGCCCTCCGCGATGACGCGCCCGTGGTCGACGACGGCGATGCGGTCGGCCAGTCGGTCGGCCTCCTCGAGGTACTGCGTCGTGAGCAGCACGGTCGCGCCGTCGGCGACGAGCTCTTCGATGACCGCCCACAGATCGAGACGGCTCCGCGGATCGAGGCCTGTCGTCGGCTCGTCGAGGAAGAGCACGGGTGGGCGGTGCACGAGCGCAGCCGCGACGTCGAGACGTCGGCGCATGCCCCCGGAGTAGGTCTTCACCGGCCGGTCAGCAGCATCGGAGAGGCGGAACCGGTCGAGCAGCTCACCGGCGCGCGGCACGATGCCGGCCCGGGGCTGGTGCGCGAGGC
>JBEEGB010000030.1:0-3511 GCA_041166585.1 Acidimicrobiaceae bacterium | reverse complement strand
GGGCTGCTCCCCGGCGCGCTGACCCGCTTGCAACAGACGAGGTTGGCGCACCGCGCCGACGGGAACCCGGAGTTCGCGGAGGAGATCGCGCTCGCGCTGATCGACGAGGACATCGTGGCCGAGGTCGGTGACGGCACGTGGCGCCTCACGGGCGATCCCGACTCCGTGGACATCCCCAGCTCCGTCGCCGAGCTGATCGAAGCCCGCATCGACCGCGTCGGCACCAATGCACGGATCACGTTGCAGGACGCGTCGGTGATCGGCGTCCGGTTCCGGGAGCGCCTCCTCCACGAGGTGGCAACCGACAGCTCCGCGCTCGCGTCCTCCCTCGCGGAGCTCGAGACGGCCGAGCTGGTGGTCGGCCCCGACGAGGGCGACCCGGACGCCATGTGGTCGTTCCGCAGCCACGTCGTGCGCGAGGTGGCGTACGACAGCATCTTGCGACGCAGGCGGCCCGCCATGCACCGCGCCGTGGCCGAGTCGCTCGTGCGGCTCGAGCCCCGCCGGCTGGCCGACAACGTCGAGCTGCTCGCCTCGCACTTCGAGCTGAGCGACGAGCCGTCGCTCGCGGTGCCGCACCTCCGCCTCGCGGTCGAGAACGCCGAGGCCTCGCACAGCGTCACCGGCGCGGTCGACCGCGCGCGGCGCGCCCTCGGGATCCGCGAGCGCGACCCCGGGAGCGTGGACGACGTGACCGCGTCGTGGTTCCTCGAGCACCTCGGCGTCGCGAGGATGATGCTCGGAGACCACGGCGGGCTCGACGATGTGAAGCTGGCGGTGGAGCTCGTCCGCTCCGCGGCCGACGCGGGGGATGAGGCGCGGCTCGAGGAGCGCGTCGGCTGGTTCCTCACCATCGCCGGCGACCCGGTGAACGCCGGACACCACCTGGTGCGAGCCCAAGAGCTGGCCGACGGCGAGGACCTCGACCCCCAGGTCGCGACGGCGGTCCGCGCCGCGGTCGCGGTGTCGAGGGCGTTCTCCGCCGGCGCCGCTGGACGCCTCACGTTGGCGTTCGACACCGTCGACGGTGCCGTCGCCGAAGCGCGGTCGGCGGGCGACCCGGACACCGAGGCCCGCGCGCTCCTCGTGCACGGCGTGCTGTGGCTCTGGGAGGGCAAGGTCGGAGACGCCCGTCGTGCGTTGCGACAGGCGCTCGAGCTGGCGTGGGAGCACCAGCTCGCGTTCCTCGCCGACCGGTGCGGTCGCTGGCTGGTGATGGCCGAGGTCGAGGCGGGCGACTACCGGGAGGCCCTCGACCTCGCGGCCCCCCTGCTGGCCCGCGCCGACGAGCGCGGCGATCCCTCCGTCGCGGTGGGGGTCCGAGCCGCGCTGGCAGAGCTGTGGCGGGAGGTAGGTGAGCGCGATCGCGCCCGGGAGCTCGCGGAGGACGCCGTCGCGCTCTCCTCGGAGCGGTCGGTGGCGATCGACGCCGCGGCCGAGGCACACCTCGTCCTCGCCCACGCCGCCATCGATCAGGTGGCGCTCGGCGAAGCGGAACCAGCCAGCACCGAGCCGGCGCTCGATGCGCTGGCAGCCCTCCTCGCGGCCGATCCCTGGCTCGGCTGGCGGCTCGAGGCTCGCCTCGAGCTCGCGCGCGGCCGCGCCGCGCTCGTGGCCGGCGACGCCGGCGGTGCCCGTGAGCATGCGATCGCCGGCCGCCTGCGCCTCGACCGTGCCGGCGCCATCCGGGAGCGGCTCATCGCCGACCAGCTCGAGGGCGAGGCCCTCGTCGCGCTCGGCGACCTGGGGGGCTTCGCGCTGCTGGAGCGGGCGATCGTGCAGGCGGAGGCGTTCGGCTCGCCCCACCTCATCGCCGAGGCGTCGGCCGCCGTCGTCCGCGCCGCCGGTCCGGTCCCCCCCGAGCAGGCCAGTGCTGCGATGGCGAGGGCCACCTCGGAGCGGGCCGCGCTGCCCACAGGCGACTCCCTCGTCGATGTCGTCAACTAGTTTCAGCACGCGCGGACAAGGAGGACAGGCATGAGGGTGATGGTGGTCTCGGCGATCAGCCGTGAGGACTCGAGCTGCTACCTGCTCGCCGAGAAGCTGGTCGAGCTGACCAAGGCGCACGGCGTCGAGGTCGACTTCACCCACCCGGCGGACTGCGACCTCCCGGTCAACGACGGCACGCTGGCCTGGGACGACCCCCGCTCGAAGGCCTGGCAGGATCGGGTGGCGGAGATCCATGCGCACATGTGGGTGTCGCCCGAGTACCACAGCGGCATGACCGGTGGGATGAAGAACATGTTCGACCACCTGGCCAAAGAGCCGATGAAGGGCGACGTCATCGGACTGTTCGCCCTGGCCGGCGGGGCCATGGCCGCCCTGAACACGTTGAACAACATGTCGGTGGTCGCCCGCTCGCTGGGGGCCTGGGTGGCCCCGGACTACTGCGCCCTGAACTCGAACGAGGTCAAGGACGGCCTGGACGACAAGGCCATCGGCCGCATCGACGGCATCATCACCGAAGTCCTCGACACCGCCCGCCGCCTCAACCTCGAGGGCTTCTGACCGCACAAACGGTTGGGGGAGTCCGCTTGGACGGGGGCGGCCGGTCCTACTAAAGTCGCCTGTCCGTGCCTGGGCCCTGTCCCCGGCGCACCCCATCCATCCGCAACCGACGTCTGCGCCGGCCTGCCCGCAGGGACCCCGCAGCAAACCGAGAAATGCGCTCCGCCGGGCCCCCCGAGCGGAGCGTTCGCTTGTACCGGTACCGAGCCGAAGAGAGAAAGCCACCAGCCATGGCATCGAAAGCGATCGTCGGCGAGAAGGTCGGCATGACCCAGGTGTGGGACGACGACAACCGCGTCGTCCCCGTCACCATGGTCAAGGTCGCGCCGTTGCGGATCGTGCAGATCAAGACGATGGAGCGCGACGGCTACAACGCCGTCCAGGTCACGTTCGGCACCCGCAACGCCCGCACCCTGTCCAAGCCGAAGGCCGGCCACTTCGAGAAGGCCGGCGTCGACCCGGGCCCCAAGCTCGTCGAGCTGCGGCTCGACGACGTGAGCGGCTTCGAGGTCGGCCAGGAGATCAAGGTCGACGTGCTGGCCGACGGTGACCTGATCGACGTCACGGCGGTGAGCAAGGGCAAGGGCTTCGCCGGCGTCATGAAGCGTCACAACTTCAAGGGCCTGGGCGCAGGGCACGGTGTGCACCGCGCCCATCGCGCCCCCGGCTCGATCGGAGCCTGCGCCACACCGGCCCGCGTCTTCAAGGGCACCCGCATGGCGGGCCGCATGGGCGGCCAGCGCACCACCACCCTGAACCTGGTGGTCGTGAGCGCTGACGCCGAGCGCGACCTGCTGCTCGTCCGAGGTGCCGTTCCCGGTCCGAAGGGCGGCCTCGTGGTGATCCGCGACGCCGTCAAGGGAGGCAAGCACGCATGACTTCCGTTGACGTGCGATCGGTTGGTGGTTCGAAGGTCGGCTCGGTCGAGCTCGACAAAGCCACCTTCGGCGTCCAACCCAACGTGCCCGTGATGCACCAGGTGGTGACGGCGCAGCTCGCTGCT